>NZ_JBQWEL010000021.1:0-93143 GCF_052658925.1 Microvirga medicaginis
ACAAGGCAGACCTAAGGCTTCAGTCAGTTGAGAGACTTGAAGCGGACATCCAGAAGGGCAGGAGAGCTCCCCTGGCTTCTCCTTCGTCAAAATCCTGCAATGTTGTCGATCCACTGGCTGAACAGATCGGCAGCTTCCAGGCTGCTGGCGAGATTGTAACTCTCGTCGACGAGCCCCTTGTCCTGGTGCTGCAGCAACCCACTCGCAAGGTGCGGCTCTGAGAAGGCGAGTAATGGACAATATCGGCCAATCAGATCTCTCGCATGAGAATTTTCTTCGGCGCGCGTTCGACGTAGCTCAACGAGCACGCGTCAATGGTAACCATCCATTCGGCGCTATTCTGGTAGGTCCCGACGGGCACGCTCTCATCGGCAGGCGGGCGCTGTAGCGAAGCGGCTGAGTAAATTGTCAGGCTTCGATCCCGCGTTGCTGAAGGATCCGCTCGGCACTATCGTTCCAGACATCCATCGCAACGATGAGACCGTCCTTAAGGGCGAAGCGGTCGACATAACGGTTGCCCTCGAACGGCGTCCCATCTGGCCATTCGCCGTAAAGCGTTCCGATGCTATAGACGATGGTCTCGTCCTCTCCCGGGCAAACATCGAACCGATCTATGCGCTTCTTGACCCATTTGTAGCGTCCCGTATTGAAGGATGCTGCCCCTCGGGGATGATCGAAGATGCGCCCGCCGGTGAACGTAATTGTCGTGCCGGGTTTCACGTAAGTGGCTGCCGTGTCTGGGTCGGGAATCATCGATGCTTCTAGGTACGCCCGCACGACCTCTGCATCAGATCGTGCTGAACTCACGCTCGTCGTCACAATCGACATTGTACTCTGTCTCCTTACCATTGAGGAAATTTGACCTAATACATTGGTGTGCGTGCACATTCAGCAATGTGTGGTATCGCGAAAGAGTGCGCGCACTCCTGCTGATCTTGTTGGAAGTCTGACCGGGTCAAGCAGGAGAGGAACCTGACAGCCACAAGACAAGCTTAGTCTATGTTCAGACACTGAGGTCATAATTTGCCTCTGGAGTAGCCTGCGCAAGTCGTCATAAGAGAATATGAATGGCATTGCATAGCCGCCGAGATCACTCTTAGCTGGAGCCGTCTGCAGCAAACATACCAACATATGGCTTGGGTGGAGGACAGGCGTAGCCACCGAGCTTCGATGTAGTGAGACGGAGAGACAGAAGGGCTTCCATCAGCTTAATCGCACAGGCCACCCCATCGAGAACCGGCAGGCCGTGGCGAACCGACAGATCTGCTGCGAGATCTGCCATTCCGGCGCAGCCCAGGACAATCGCCTCGCAGCGATCCTCGCGTTTGGCGGCTTCGATTTCCGCCGAGATCCTCGCTCTCGCATCGCTCGCCTCATCCTCTAAGGCAAGCACCGGTACCTCGCTCGCCCGGACCTTTGCGCAGCGGGAGGCGAGACCATATCGGACGAGATTGTGCTCGATAGCGGGGACCGACCGAGACAAGGTCGTCACCACGGAGAACTTTCCTGCGATCAGACTCGCGCAGTGAAAGGCCGCTTCGCCGATCCCGAGAACGGGCCCTATCGCAAGCGAGCGTGCCGCGTCGAGCCCTGTGTCGTCGAAGCACGCAATCACATAGCCGTCGAAGCCGGCTTCCTCGCCCTTGCGGACCTCCCGCAGCAGGCCGGGAACAGAAAAGGCTTCATCAAAATAGCCTTCAATGGAGGCGGGGCCGTCCATTGGGTTCGTTGCGACGAGCAAAGTTTGCGGACCTGCGGCAGCCCCCGCGGCAGCCTCAATCTTTCTGGTCATCGACGATGTCGTGTTGGGATTGACCACGAGGATCCGCATGAGCTCAGACCAAACCCTTTCCTGCATCCGACCCATGCCGCAGGCGGCGCTTCTGGATAAAGATTACGATGGCGAGGGCCAAGAGGATGACCGTAAAGGAGATGCCTGTGGTCACCGTTCCGAGGGCGTAGATGACTGGCGTCGTCACAGATGTGGTCAGACCCTGAAGCGTAATCGGCAGCGTGTTGTCCGCTCCAACGGCTTGGCTTGATCGGGCGATCTCGTCCCATGACAGAGTGAAGCCAAAGAGCACAACACCGACGAGCGAT
The DNA here is from genome assembly GCF_052658925.1 of Microvirga medicaginis. NCBI lineage: Bacteria > Pseudomonadati > Pseudomonadota > Alphaproteobacteria > Hyphomicrobiales > Methylobacteriaceae > Microvirga > Microvirga medicaginis. Next base: position 2,101 of record NZ_JBQWEL010000021.1, read on the forward strand.
GGGGCTATAATAGGCAGGAGCACATGGGCGAATGTCTGCCAGGACGATGCGCCGAGATCCCGCGCCGCTTCCTCGTACGAGCTGTTGAAGCGGTTGAAGATGGCGAACATGATCAGCAGGCCGAAAGGCAGGGTCCATGTCAGATGCGCGCCAAGGCCCGAGGTCATGAGGCCCATGGCGGTCTGATAGCCGCTCTGGATCGCGTCGATCTCATAGGCGTCGCCGATCGCCTTGACGTTCTGGTCGATGATCTGAAACTCGAGCGCGATGCCGAGAGAGACCACGATCGACGGGAGGATCAGGCTGGCCACGACCGTGTAGAACAAGACGCTCTGGCCGCGAAACGAGCGTCGGAAAGCGAGCCCCGCCATGAGCGAGATCACGACCGTGAGGACGGTCACGACGGCGCCGAGCTTCAGGGAGTTCAGGAGCGCATCCCCGACGTAAGGCACGCCGATCCCGGCCCACAAATTGTGAAACCAGTGAAGTGAGACGCCGTTTATCGGAAAGGTCATCCCGCCATTGGGTCCCTGGAACGACAGCACCACAATGGTGATGGTCGGCCCGTAGAGGAACAGCACGTAGAGCGCGACGACGATGGACAGGAGATAGAAGCTGCGGCTGCGGCCTTCGCTCATGGTCCTAGAGCTCCTTGCGGATGTCGATGAAGCGGATGAGCATCGCAATGATCATCAGGACGATGGCCAGGAGAACGATGGCGTTCGCCGCTGCAATCGGAAACTGGAGCGCGCCGATCTGCGTCTGGATGACCTTGCCGGCCGACGCGATCTGCTGGCCTCCCATGAGGCCGATGGTGATGAAGTCGCCCATGACGACCGTGATCACGAAGATCGACCCGATGGCGATTCCGGTCTTCGAGAGAGGTATGATCATGTGACGGAGGATCTGCCAGCCTGTCGCGCCGCTGTCGCGCGCCGCCTCGACCAGCGACTTGTCGATGCGCGACATGGAGTTGGCGATCGGCACGATCATGAACACCGTGTTGATGTGAACGAAGGCGAGGATCACCGAGAAATCGGAATAGAGAAGCCAGTCGAGCGGCTGGTTGGTCACTCCAAGGCCGATGAGGGATTGGTTCACCAGCCCGTTGCGCCCGAGCAGCGGGATCCACGAGATCATGCGGATGACGTTCGACGTCCAGAAAGGAATGGTGCACAGAAGCGCCAGCACGAGGCGCGTGGTCGTGCTACGGATGTGGAACGTCAGATAGAACGACACCGTGAAGCCGATCACGAGCGTGATGAGCCAGACGATCAGGCAGAACTTGAGAGTCGAAAGATAGGTGCGAAACGTCGTGCAGAGATCGGGCAGGGACACAATGCAGCGGTCGAACGCGTCGCGGTAGTTGTCGAAGATGAAGGCCGGCTCGATGGAATAGCCTGTATAGCTCCAGAAGCTGACCATCAGCGTGGCGAGCAGCGGCAGGACGAAGAAGACGAGGAAGACCGCCGCAAGAGGAGCCGCCTGCCAGTAGGAGGTCCGGCGCGAATGTGTAATCATCGGAAGACGTGCAATCCCGATCGAGAGAGGGTGGGGCGGCCGGTCATCCGGCCATCCCTGAAAAGATCAGGCTGCGATGAACTCGTTCCACTTGCGGACGAGATAGGCATTCTCGTCCATGATCGAGTTCCAGCAGGCCACGGCGCCCATGCGCTGATCGTAGGAGCCGCCGTCACGCACGGAGCCGGCCTTCTCCAGCAATCCGCCATCGGGACCTTTGATGTCCTTCTCGGCAGGCTTGCCTTCCATCCAGAAAGCCCACTCGTAGGGCTCCATGTACTCCTTGGCCGTCTCGAGAACCGCGGCGTAGTAGCCCTGGCGGTTGAGATAGGCGCCGGCCCAGCCGGACAGGAACCAGTTGACGAACTCGTAGGCCGCATCGAGCTCCTTGCCCTTGAGGGTCTTCGGGAGCCCAAAGCCGGAAGCCCAGGCGCGGTAGCCTTCCTTCAAGGGCTGGAACTTGCAGGCGATGCCCTTGAGCCGGACGGCCGTCACAGCGGGCGACCACATGGACTGGATCACGGTCTCGCCGCTGGCCATGAGGTTGACGCTCTCGTTGAAGTCCGTCCAGAACGCGCGGAACTGGCCGGCCTTCTTCGCCTCGATCAGGGTCGCGATGGTGAGGTCGATCTCCTCACGGGTCATGTTGCCCTTGTCGCCGTACTTGTGCTTGCCGCTGGCCTCGATCACCATCGCAGCATCCATCATGCCGCTCGACGGGATGTTCATGATGGAGGCCTTACCCTTGAACTCCGGATTGAGGAGTTCGGCCCAGCTCTCGATCGGACGGCCGATCAGGTCGGGGCGAATGCCGAGCGTGTCGGCATTGTAGGTGGTCGGGATCAGCGTGATCCACTCCGTCGGGGAGCTGGCGAACTTCTTGGAGTTCTGGCCTTCCAGGTACATCACCTTGTGGGGAGCGGTGCCCTGATCGCCGATCTTCTTGCCGGCGACCTCGCCCTTCGTGAGGGCCGGGACGAGCTTGTCAACGAGCTTGATGCGCTTGGCATCCATGCCCATCAGGTTCCCGGACGGGATCAGGTTGCGCAGGGCGAAATATTCCGTGTCCACCAGATCGAAGGAGTTCGGCTGGGTGATGATGCGCTTGGTCACGTCGTCGGTCGTGACGGTGACGTACTCGATCTTGATGCCGAGATCCTTGGCGGCGCGCTCGGCGATCGCCGGCGACTGATTCACCGCCGTCGAGAGATAGCGCAGCGTGACGGGTTCGGCCGCGATGACGGCCGGAAAGCCGGTGATCGCTGTGCCGGCGGCCGCGCCCGCAAGCGCCGCGCCGCCTTTCAGAACCTGTCTTCGCGACAGATCGGTCGTGTTATCTTTCTTCATCACTTTCCCCTTTTCCCTCTGTGGGTTTTTTGATGTTCGAAAACTACAGGGCCCCGCCTTCGAGGACGTGCGCATCGCTCGACGACCAGGTGGCGGCCACGCGCTCGCCCTCGTTGATGGGCGAGGCGCGGAAATCGGCTTCCGGCACGAGCGCCGTGAGGTCGCTGCCGCGGTCGTCCACGAGCTGCACCGAGAAGCCCGATCCGGCGTATTCGACGGTCTTCACCGTCGCCTCGCGGATGTTGGAGGATTCCGATTCGGCGCGACCGAGGATCGTCCGGTCCGTCCGCACGGCGATGGCGCGGTCGCCGAGATCGATGACGTTGTGGGCGCCGATGAACCGCGCCACGAAAGCCGTTCTCGGACGCGAAAACAGATCCTCCGCAGTGCCCTTCTGCTCGATCTTTCCCGCATTCATCAGCACGACCACGTCGGCGAGAGCCAGCGCTTCGTCCTGGCTGTGCGTCACGTGCACGAACGAGATGCCGAGGCTCTTCTGAAGGCGGCGCAATTCGCCGCGCACGCGCAGCCGGAGGAAGGGATCGAGCGCCGACAGCGGCTCGTCGAGCAGCAGGATGGAAGGGCTGGTGATGAGCGCGCGCGCAAGAGCGACGCGCTGCTGCTGTCCTCCCGAAAGCTGGGCCGGACGGCGCTCCCCAAAGGGGCCGAGATCGACGATCTCCAGCATCTCCTGCGCCTTGAGAAGACGCTGGACCTTCGGCATGCCTTTCATGCGCAAGGCAAAGGCGACGTTCTCGGCGACGGTCAGGTGAGGGAAGAGCGCATAGCTCTGGAACATCATGGCCGTGCCGCGCTTCGCAGGCGGCCGGATCGTGACGTTCGCGTTATCGAGGAGAATGTCGCCGGATGTGACAGCCTCGTGTCCCGCCAGCATGCGCAGGGTCGTGGTCTTGCCGCAGCCCGAAGGCCCCAGCAGGCAGCAATAGGTCGAGGCTGGAATTTTGAGATCGATCCCGTCGACGGCCACCGACGTCCCGTAAGACTTGGTCACCCGAACGAATTCAACTGCGCCGCGCTTACTCTGGTGATCCATCGAAGCCTCTTGGATTGCAATCAATCCAGCAGGCTTTTTATAGCGGCTGCGTTCGTTCGCTCGCCAGAACGCGAGGCGTCAAAATGTAGCCATTCGCATGGTCAAAAAGTGTGCACCCGCCTAGGCGCTTCGCAATGCAACGGCCCGTAACAACAATGTTACGCGGCGCTGAGGCTGGTCGTGCTGCTTCGCGGTAAGAGAATGTCGGTCCAGCACGATCCGGCATGTCATGAACGTCGGTGAGGCTCGAACGGCCGCCTTTTACGGGACAGGACGAACGGCGCCCGGCGCTGCGCAGCGTGTAAGCAGCGCGTCCTCGTGTCCCGTGCAGGATTCGATGCGTTGGCGCGGGACCCGCTCCACGTCATACCGTGCGCGAGAAAGCCGCTTACCAGGACCGGCAGCGCGCCTCGTCGATGCCGGTCCGTCCCGCCGTTTTGATCAGGTGGTAGCGCATGTGATAGACCGCGCCCTCCGCCTCGTGGCGCTCCAGGGCCGCGACGATGCTCTCGTGTTCGGCGATGGGCTCGAGCAGGCGGTCCCGCGCCGTCAACGGTGCGCGGTGGCTTTCGAGCACCATGCCGGAAAGGCCCTGGTACATGTCCGCGAAGGCCCGATTCCCGGCAGCGGTCACGATCGCCGTGTGGAAGCTCAAATCGGCCTGGGCGGCGCCTTCGAGATAGCCTTCTTGGATGCATTGGCGCATCCTCGCGATGCTCGTGCGGAGAGCGTCAATCTCCCGGTCGCTGATCCGGGTTGCGGCCAAGCCCGCGGTATAGCCCTCGACGAGCAGACGAAGCTGAAAGACGTCCTCCTTGGGCACCCGATTTCCGAAGCGCCAGCCGCCGGGGGATCCCTCCGCGCAGACGACGGCGCCGCGCCCGGGCTCGATGCGGATGAAGCCGAGCGTCTCGAGCACGCTCAGCGCTTCCCGCACGGAGGGGCGGCTGATGCTGAAGCGGTGGGCGAGGTCCCGCTGGGACGGCAGCTTCTCTCCGGGCTTGATCTCGCCGGAGGCGATCATTTCCTGGATGCGCAGCATGACCGTCTGAGGAACGGGAGCGCGCGCACCGTCGATCTGGGAAACATTGACTTCGAACATCACGGCTGGACGTCCCTCGTAAAGCTCATGGTCTCGCTCCTCCTCTAGCACCTTCCGGGGCTGCCGTAACCTTATGTCTAATTGACTGGTAAAACCAGTCTGGCCAAATCGGAGGTGCTCTTAAGGAGAATGATCTGCCTCATCCTTAGCACATTCGTGGCATTTTCCTAGGCAGAAGGTGGAAATGTTCGGCAAGGACAAGATTTCCGTTGCATCGCATCCCGCCTTGTGCGGAACTTATGTGGTCTTACCGGTATGACGAAAGTCACCGTCATGACAATAGTCCTTCTCTCGAACAGACGATAAAGCATGCCCAACCCGGTGCACTTCCCCGACGAGCGGCGCGAACTTGCCTCGACGCCGACGATCCAGGCGCGACGCATCACGACGCAGGCCTTCGCTCCCTATGGCGACCTGCTCACGGCGCCGGCCCAGACCGGGCGCTTCGACTTCGTGGCCCGATTTGAAAACCACAGGTCTCACGCCCGCACGAACATCGCCCTCGTGCGATGCGATGCGGCGCCCGAGCGGCTGAGGGTCGCCGAGATGGAGTGCCATCCCTTCTCGTCGCAGACGTTCTTTCCGCTCGATGCGAGCGGCTACCTGCTCGTGGTCGCCCGCGACGACGGGAACGGAAAGCCCGATCCCGGCACTCTCGCCGCTTTCAGCGTGAGCCATCCGCAAGGCATCAACTATCATCCGGGCACCTGGCATATCGGCATGATCGCGCTCTCGCGACCCGGCACCTTTGCCCTGCTGGTCCATGAGGATGGATCGCCGGACGATTGCCGCTTCTGCCCAGTCGAACCCTTCGATGTGCTGGTGAAGCCTCAAGTCATGTCAGCAGATTTTTAGCAATTCGTTGGCTGCGCCGCGGAGGGTGTGGCGCGAATGTACAGAGGGAGAATAAGATGAAGCTGTTCAGTCCTATGATGTATGAAGCAAGATCCCTGCGTGAGCGGGGTTGGTCGGCGAGCCTTCTGTCGGGCCTCATGCTGACGACGGCTCTGGCCTTCGCGGCGCCCGCGCAGGCGCAGGACGCGAAGACGACCCTGGTCGTCGCAGGTCCTCGCACGCCGGAATCCCTTGATCAGGAATATCCGCCGACCGAAGCGGTTCACGAGCTGCGCCGCAACGTCTACGAGCGCCTGCTCACCTACGCGCCGAAGGTCGGCGACAATGGCGTGACATATGAGGATTTCGGCAAGATCGCCGGTGCCCTCGCCGAAAAGTGGGAAGTCTCGCCCGACAAGAAGGAGATCACCTTCTTCCTGCGCAAGGGCGTGAAGAGCGCTGCAGGAAACGAGCTCAATGCCGATGCGGTCATGTGGTCGTTCGAACGTGGGTGGAACCTCAAGTCGAACTTCCACTGGTACATGACGCAGATCCTGAAGATCCCGGCCTTCGAGGGTGCGTTCACCAAGGTCGACGATTACACGGTGAAGGTCAGCATCCCGAACCCGTCGCCTCTCCTCGATCGTCTGTGGATCAACAGCGACCTCGGAATTCTGGATGCGGTCGAAGTCAAGAAGCACGTCACGTCCGACGATCCCTGGGCGCAGCGCTGGCTTGCGACGAACAGCGCCTCCTTCGGCCCCTACCAAGTCGCCAAGTACTCGCCGGGCCAGGAAGTCGTCTACGAGGCGAACCCGAGCTATTATCGCGGCGCGCCCAAGCTGAAGCGGGTCATCTTCCGTGAGATGCCGACCTCGGCCAACCGGGTCGCCGCCCTGCAGGCCGGTTCGGTGGACGTCGCCGAATACCTTCTGCCCCGCGAGCTCGCGCTTCTGGAGAAGTCTCCCGCCGTGAAGGTCCACAAGGTCTTCGGGAACTACATCCACCGCGTCGAGATGAACAACACGACCGCGCCGTTCACGGACGAGCGGGTCCGCAAGGCCCTGAACTATCTCGTTCCCCGCGACGACATCCTGAAGGCCGTCTACTTCAACACCGCGCGTCCGACCAAGAGCCCGATCTCGGAGATCTACCCGGGCTTCACGGATCAGTATTTCACCTACAATACCGATATCGAGAAGGCCAAGTCCCTGCTGGCGGAGGCCGGTTTCCCGAACGGCTTCAAGACCGAGCTCGGCTACCGGACGGGCGATCAGCTTGAAGAGGAGATGGCGGTCATCCTGAAGTCCGCCTTCGCCAAGGCCGGTGTCGACGTCACGCTGTCGAAGCTTCCGGCATCGACCCTCGTGGAACGCTACACCAAGGGCACGATCCCCATGTACTTCTTCCGCGACATGGCGATCGTCCCGGATGCGGCCTACGTGGCGAATCTCTGGCTGAACAGTGCGTCCCTCATCAACTACTCGCGCTTCAAGAGCGAGGAGGTCGATGGCCTGATCAATGGCGCTCTGACGAGCACCGACGAGCCCAAGCGCCTCGAAGACATGAAGCGCGTGCAGAAGATCATGGTCGAGGCGGCGCCGTGGGTCTTTCTGGCGAACCCGGGCTACCAGCTGGCGACCAAGCCCAACGTGAAGGGTTATTCCTGGTACACCCCCAACGGGAATGCCTGGTTCGACTTCTCCAAGGAATGAGTGCAACCCCGCGAGGGTCCAACATGGACCCTCGCGCCTTTTTCTCGAATGTGGCGACCCATGAATCTCCAAAGTTTCTGGCGCGCGCTGCCGCGCCCCCTGCGGATCATCGTAGTCCGCCTGCCTCTCATCGTCCCGCAGATGTTCGGCGTCATGCTGGTCACGTTCATGCTGGTCCGGCTCCTTCCCGGCGATCCGGCGCTTCTGATGCTGGGCAACACGGCCACACCGGAAACCATCGCGGCGCTGCGTGAGCGGCTGGGACTGGACAAGAGCATCTGGGAGCAGTTCATCGCCTATGTCGGCAACATCCTTCATGGCGATCTCGGCGTCTCGCTGTTCACGTCCAATCCGGTGACGGTGGATCTGATGGAGCGTGCGCCGGCGACGCTGGAGCTCATCACCTATGCGATGCTCCTGACCGTGGCCGTGGGCGTGACGCTCGCCGTCCTGTCCGTCGTCTGGAGAGGAGGCCTCATCGATGCCTGCACCCGCATCTACGGGCTCGCCGCCGGCGCGATCCCAGATTTCTGGGTGGGGCTGCTGCTGATCTTCTTCCTCTTCTACATCGCGGGCATCGTTCCGGCACCGTTCGGACGGATCGATGCGCTCGTGACGGCGCCGCCGCAGATCACCGGGTTCTATACCGTCGACAGCCTGCTGGCCGGAGACGTGTCCGCATTCTGGTCATCGGCCGGGCGTCTGCTGCTGCCCGTCCTGACACTGACCATCGTCAATGCGGGAGCTCTCATGAAGATGACGAAGACGGCCTTCAGCGACATCTATCGCAGCGACTTCGTGCGGTACCAGCGCGCCTGCGGCCTGTCGGAGCGGACCATCATCCGCGGCGCGCTGCGCAACAGCCTGCCTCCCGTCATCACCCTGGTGGGCTTTCTGTTCGGATTCCTCCTCGGCGCGGCGGTACTGGTGGAGACAATCTTCTCCTGGGGAGGACTCGGTCAGTATGCCGTGCAGGCCGTCATCAACAGCGACTATCCTGCCCTGCAGGGCTTCGTCCTCGTCGCCGCCGCGTTCATCCTCATCGTCTATCTTGTCGTCGACATTCTCTACGAACTTGCCGATCCGCGGATCAAGGTCTGAGGAAGCCAGATGAACAGCCCCAACAATCTACTCGCCTTCGTCATGCGCCGTCCGGCCGCGCTCGCGGGAATCGTCCTGCTCGCGCTCCAGATCGCCGCCATCATTTTCGCGCCTCTTCTCGCGACCCATTCGCCGGTCGAGGCCGATCCCATCAACTCGCTTCAACCACCGTCCCTGGCGCATTGGTTCGGCACGGACGTCTCGGGGATGGATATCTATTCGCGGATCCTCTTCGCCACGCGCGTCAACCTCCTCATCAGCATCTCGGCGGTCGCCATCGCGTTCGCCATCGGCGTGCCGATCGGCCTGCTGATTGGGTATTACCGTGGGACCGTCAGTTCTCTCGTGATGCGGGTCTTCGATTTCATTCAATCCTTCCCGGTCTTCGTCCTCGGCATGGCCCTGGTCTCGGTCATGGGGCAGGAGATCTGGAACGTGGCCATCGTGCTCGCGGTGCTGTTCATCCCGATGTTCGCCCGCCTGATCCGGGCCGAGGTCCTGTCTCTCCGGGAGCGTCCCTTCATCAGCGCCGCCCGCTGCAGCGGAGCCACCGACCGCTCGATCATGTTCCGCCACATCCTGCCGAATGCGCTCACGCCGGCGATCGTGCAGATCTCCATCAGCATCGGCATGGCCATCCTGCTGACGGCGGGCCTCTCCTTCATCGGGGCCGGGGTGCGCATGCCCACGCCCGAATGGGGGCTCATGGTCTCCATCGGTGCGCAGCAGATGATCCTCGGCGTCTGGTGGGTGTCGCTCTTTCCCGGGCTCGCCATCGTCATATCCGTCCTGTGCTTCGCTCTCCTGGGCGATGCCGCAAAGGATCTGTCCGATCCCACAACGAGGGGGCGTCAATGACCGCAGATCCTTCAGACGTATTGTTAGACGTTGACAAGCTGACGGTCTCGTTCGGCGACAAGCCGGTGCTCGACGACGTGAGCTTCAGCCTACGCCGGGACGAGGTTCTCGGCATCGTCGGCGAGACGGGAGCGGGCAAGTCCATCCTGGCGCGCGCGCTCATCAACCTGCTGCCTGAGGAGGGCCGGATCGCATCGGGAGACGTGCGCCTGAACGGCCGCTCCATCCTGACGATGACGCCTCGGGAGCAGCAGCAGCTTCGGGGCGGCGAGATCTCGGTGATCGGCACCAACGCCAAGTCGCTTCTCGATCCGGTCGAGACCGTGGGAAGCCAGGTGGCGCGGGTTCTCCGCGCGCACCGGGGAGGCAGTCGCCGGGATGCGTGGAAGGCCGCGGTCGACCTGTTCGCCAAGGTGGGGATCGTCGATCCGGAGCGGCGCGCCCATGCCTATCCGCATGAGCTTTCCGGCGGCATGGCGCAGCGCGTCGTCATCGCCATGGCCATGATCGCCGGGCCGAAGGTGATCCTGGCGGACGATGCGACGCTGGGGCTCGACGCGACCATCCAGGTCCAGGTGCTCGATCTTCTCGTCCAGCGTTGCCGCGAACTCGGCCTCGGTGCCGTGATCATCACCCACGATCTCGGCATCGTGGCCCATTACTGTGACCGCGTCGCCATCATGCGCGAAGGGCGGATCGTGGAGCTCAAGCCGACCGGGCGCTTCCTGGAGCAGCCGGAAGAGGCCTACAGCTCTGTCCTGCTCGACGCGGCGCGGGTGCGCCCGACTCCGATGGGCGGCCATGCACCGGGCGACGAGCGAAGCCCTGCGCCCGCAGTCCCGGCAAAGCCCCTGCTCGAGGTGCAGGGGCTCGAGAAGTTCTTCGCCGTGGGCGGCAACAGCAAGGCGGTCCGCGCGGTCGACGGCGTGTCGTTCTCGGTCGGGCGCGGCGAGACGCTGGCGCTCGTCGGCGAGAGCGGATCCGGAAAGACGACCGCCGGACAATGCCTCGTCAGGCTGCTCAATCCCGACGGAGGCAGGATCCTCTTCGACGGCGCCGACGTCACCACCCTGCCGGAGCGCGATTTCCGCCCCTATCGCAAGCGGATCCAGATGGTGTTCCAGGAGCCCTACGTGGCCCTGAACCCGCGCTGGCCCGTCGAGGACCTGATCGCCGAGCCGCTCGAACTCGATCCCGGGATGAGGCGCGCGGACCGGGTCAGACGGGTAAGGGAGCTGCTCGACATGGTGCAGCTTCCGGCGAAGCTCGCGGGCGCCTATCCGCATCAGCTCACCGCCGGCGAGCAGAAGCGCATCGGCATTGCGCGCGCCTTGGCGACCAATCCCGACTTCGTCGTGTTCGACGAGCCAACCACGGCCCTCGACATCCGGGTGCGGGCGCAGATCATCGACCTCGTGCGGGAGCTGCAGCAGGAGATGGGATTGTCCGCGCTCTTCATCACGCACGATCTCAACTCGGTGCGGTCGCTCGCCCACTACGTTGCCGTCATGCGCTACGGCAAGATCGTCGAAAGCGGCGAGACGGAGACGATCTTCGCGCGCCCGGCGCAGGACTACACCAAGACCCTGCTGGCCGCCGAACTGCCGATCGAACAGAGCGAGGCCCAGCGCAACCGGGCGCTGGCCCGGCGCGCCGGCTGAGGAGGCCTGTCATGAGTGAACCGACCATTCTGGTGACCGGCGCCGCCGGCCTTCTCGGCCATGCAGTGCGGGTCCTGCTGGAGGCGAACGGGCAGCGGGTCCTGCCCATCGACCGCGTGGCGCAGACGGAGGAGGGACAGCCCATCGTCGCCTGCGACCTGTCGGACGTGCATCGCCTGCACGCGCTCGCCGTCGAGAACCGGATCACGGGGATCGTCCATTGCGGGGCCCACTCGGGCCCCATGGTAGCGCGGGACAATCCCTATTCCATGGTTCAGGTCAATATCGTCGGCACCGCGAACGTGCTCGAGATCGCGCGCATCCATGGGGCGCGGTTCGTCTTCTGCTCGTCCACCAGCGCCTACGGGAACACGCCCGAAGGCCTGGTGCCCGAGGATGTGCCGCTCGTGCCGACGAGCGTGTACGGCGCGAGCAAGGTGGCGGGCGAGCAGCTCGTCTCCGCCTACAGCCGGCAATACGGCGTCGACGGCGTGAGCCTTCGCCTGTCGTGGGTCTACGGCCCGCGGCGCACGACGGACTGCATCGTGCGGACCATGATCGAGGATGCGCTCGCCGGACGTCCCACCCGCAAGCCCTTCGGGCGCGACTTCCACCGTCAGTTCATCCATGTGGAGGATGCGGCGAGGGCGCTTGTCACGGCTCTGCGCACGCCGCGCCTGCCGCGGCAGACCTACAACGTGACCGGCGGGACCTATCTCACCCTCGGCGAGATCGGCGACATCGTCCGCCGGGTCCTGCCGCAGGCCGACATCGCGCTCGGGGAGGGGCCGGACCCCGTGGACGACCGGCAGCATCGCTTCGATGTCTCCGCGGTCCAGCGGGATCTGCGCTTTACGCCGGAGATCAGTCTTGAACAGGGCGTGCGCGCCTATGCGGCGTGGTTGCAGAACCGTGCGGCCGCTTGAGGGAAAGGGATAGAAATGAGCGAGATCTTCAGCCTGGCTGGACAGAAGGCGGTGGTCACGGGGGGAAGCCGGGGCATCGGAGCCGCGATCGTCGAGCTCTTCGCCCGCAACGGCGCGGAGGTCGCGTTCTGCCATTACCACGACGAGCGGAACGCCGACGAGCTCGTCGGGCGGCTCGTCTCGGAGGGACTGCGGGTTCACGCCCGGTCCTGCGACGTCGCCAGCGAGGCGGAGGTCGCGGCCATGGTCTCCTGGGCCGAGGAGCGGCTCGGCCGGGTCGACATCCTCGTCAACTGCGCGGGCATCGGCGGCGACAAGGTGTTCACCGATCTGACCGTGTCGGACTGGGACCGCATGCTCGGCGTCCACCTGCGCGGCACGTTCCTGGTGACCCGGGCCTTCTTCGGCAAGATGGTCGAGCGCTCCTATGGCCGCATCATCAACTTCGCGTCGCAGCTCGCCTATAAGGGCGCGCCGGGGCTCGCCCATTACTGCGCCGCCAAGGCGGGCGTCGTGGGCTTCACCCGCGCGCTGTCCTACGAGGGGGCGCCCCATGGGGTCATGGTCAACGCGGTGGCGCCCGGCCCCGTCGAGACGGAGCTGCTGATGGGCCTCAGCGACGAGTGGCGGGCCATGAAGAAGGCGCAGCTCCCGATCGGCCGCTTCGGCCACGTGGAGGAGATCGCTCCCACCGTCCTGCTGCTCGCCTCGCAGGCCGGCGCCTTCTACGCGGGGCAGACGCTCTCGCCCAACGGCGGCGACGTCATGGTCTGACGCCTGCGGTCCCGAACCCATCCAACACCAAGAAGAGAGAGCTCTCGACATGAGTGATTACGATCTCGTCATCCGGGGAGGAACGGTCGTCACGGCGGCGGATACGGTGCGCGCCGATGTCGGCATTCGCGACGGCCGCATCGTCGCCGTGGGCGAAAGGCTGGAGCGCGGCGAAAAGGAGATCGAGGCCTCCGGCCTGCTGGTGATGCCCGGCGGAATCGACAGCCATGTCCATCTCGCGCAGCCCGCCTTCGGCGGCCCGGCCATGGCGGACGGGTTCGAGACCGGCACCCGCTCGGCCATCGCGGGCGGCAACACCACGGTCCTGCCCTTCGCGCTCCAGCCGCGCGGCGCGTCGCTCAGGACGAGCGTGGCCGATTATCACAAGGAAGCGGACGGAAAGAGCTACTGCGATTACGGCTTCCACCTGATCATCAGCGACCCGACCGCCAGCGTGCTCGGACAGGAGCTGCCGTCGCTCGTCAACGACGGTTACACCTCGTTCAAGGTGTTCATGACCTATGACGACCTCGTGCTCAACGACCGGCAGCTGCTCGAAGTGTTCGACTGCGCGCGCGGCTGCGGCGCGCTCGTCATGGTCCATTGCGAGGGATACGACGCTATCCGCTTCATGACGGAGCGGCTGGAGCTCGCCGGCAAGAAGGCGCCCTATTATCATGCGGTGTCGCGTCCGCAATCGGTCGAGCGCGAGGCCACGCACCGGGCCATCAGCCATGCGGAGCTGACGGACGTGCCGGTCATGATCGTCCACGTGTCGGGACGCGAGCCGATGGAGCAGATCCGCTGGGCCCAGCAGAAGGGCCTGAAGGTCTATGGCGAGACCTGCCCGCAATACATCGCGCTGACGGCCGACGACCTCAAGGGCCTCAACATGGACGAGAGCGGCGGCAAGTACGTGTGCTCGCCGCCGCCCCGCGACGAGGCCAGCTGGGAGGCGATCTGGGAAGGCATCCGGACCGGCGTGTTCCAGACCTTCTCGTCGGACCATTGCCCGTTCTTCTACGAAGGCGAAAAGGGCAAACTGAACCCCAAAGCGCGCACCTCGTTCCGCTGGGTCCCCAACGGCATCCCGGGCATCGAGACGCGCATGCAGATCCTGTACTCGAAGGGCGTCGTCGAGGGCCGCATCACGCTCAACGAGTTCGTCGCGCTGACCTCCACGAACCATGCGAAGATCTACGGCCTCTATCCGCGTAAGGGATCGATCGCGCCCGGCTTCGACGCCGACATCGTCCTGTGGGATCCGCAGCGCAAGGAAACCATCCGGCAGGAGCTGATGCATCACGGCGCCGACTACACGCCCTATGAAGGCATGACGGTGACGGGCTGGCCCGTGGCCACGATCCTGCGCGGAAAGCTCGTGGCGGAGGAGGGCAGGATCCTCGGCGAGCCCGGAGGCGGAACGTTCCTCAGGCGGGAGCTGTCGCCCTACGCCGTTCCCGCCAAGACGGGCGACCGCTGGTAGGCGACCTGTCTCCATAGATGACGAAGGACAATGACATGCGAATGCCTGTGGTGCTGATCACCGGAGCCGGGATCGGAATCGGCCGATCCTCCGCCGTCGCGTTCGCGCGCGCCGGATATCGCGTCATCCTGACCGATGTTCTCGAGCGGGAAGGCCGGAAGGCCGCCGAGGAGATCGTCGCGGCTGGAGGCCAGGCCGAGTTCCATCATCTCGACGTGCGGGATTCGGCGCGGACGGATGCCCTCGTGGCTCTGGTCGAGGAGACATACGGCGGGATCAACGTGGTCCTTGCCAATGCGGGCATCGCGCACAAGGTCCCGCTTGCGGAGCTCACCGACGAGAAGTGGAGCCACACCCTCGACATTGATCTCGGCGGCGTGTTCCGCATCGCGCGCGCCGCTGCTCCCGGGATGAGACGGCGCGGCAGCGGCAGCGTGATCGCGCTTTCGTCGATCATGGGCGTCGCATACGGCTGGGACGAGCACGTGCATTATTCCGCCGCCAAGTCGGGCGTCGTGGGGCTCGTTCGGGGTCTCGCAGTGGAGCTCGCCAAGGACGGTATCCGCGTCAACGGAATCGCACCGGGCTACATCCGCACGGCGCAGGCGCTGTCGGAGGAGAACTCCCTCGGAGAAGCAGGATTGGAGGCCGCGGCCAAGTTCATCCCGCTCGGCCGTACGGGCGAGCCGGAGGACGTCGCCGACGTCGCCGTATTCCTGGCGTCGGACGCCGCGCGCTACATCACGGGGCAGGTCATCGTGGTCGACGGAGGATTGCTCGTTGGACGCTACTGATGCCCGCGTAAACGCCCGCATTTCTGATACCATGGCTCCGTGCGACGACCGGGGCGGGAGAATGAGCCTGTGACACGCATCGTTGTTCTCACCACGGGCGGAACCATCGCGTCGCGCTACAGCGCGACGCACGGCTCCGTCGTCAGTAACGTGGGCGGCGGCGAGCTGGTGGCCTCGCTGGGCCCGCTCACGCCGGACGTGGAGGTCACGTCCGAGGAATTCTCCAATATTGGCAGCTACGGCATCGACCTGGAGATGGCCTTCAGGCTCGCTCAGCGCATCCGCGCCCTGCTGGCGGATCCGGGCATCGCGGGAATCGTCGTCACCCACGGAACCGACACGATGGAGGAGAGCGCCTATCTGACCGATCTCCTCCTCGATTCCGCGAAGCCGGTCGTGTTCACGGGCGCGCAGCTTCATGCGGACGAGCCTGATTCCGACGGGCCGCGAAATCTCGCCGACGCCATCCGCGTCGCGGCCTCAGAAGAGGCCCGCGGACTGGGGGCCCTCATCGTCTTCGGACAGGAGGTCCACGCCGCGAGAGACGCCACGAAGATGCATGCGTCGCGGGTCGGAACCTTCGCGTCCTTGGAGCACGGCAAGCTCGGAGAGATCGATGCCGGGCGCGTGTGGATCCAGCGCAGGACGATCCGGCGCGATCCGCTCGCGAGCGGGCGGATCGAACCCATGGTGGATGTGATCAAGCTCGTGATGGGGTCCGACGCACGCTTCCTGAAAACCGCATTGGAGACCGGCGCTCGCGGGCTCGTGCTGGAGGCTTTCGGACGCGGCAACGCGACGCCAGCCGTGACGAAGGCGGCCGTCGAGGCGGTCCAGCAGGGCATCCTGGTCGCGGTGACCTCCCGCTGCCCGCAGGGCCGGGTCGCACCGATCTACGGGGCCGGCGGCGGCTCCGATCTCGCGGCGGCCGGAGCGATCTTCTGCGGAGACCTGAGCGCCGCGAAGACCCGGGTCCTGATGGCGCTCATGCTCGGCAGCGGCGCAGACGCACCCACCATCCGGCGTGAGATGAAACGACACGGCAACTGAACCGGATCTGTTGCAGCTTTGAGCGCTCCGCCACCTGAGCTACGACAAGAGGGTGCTGAGAGGGGCAGAGGGTGAAGCAAGATAACAAGAACCCGTTCAAGGGGCGGCAATTCACGGCGGATATTATCCTGTGGGCGGTCCGCTGGTATCTTCAGTTCCCGATCAGCTACCGCGATCTCGAGCGCATGCTCGCCGATCGTGGCGTCACGGTCGATCATACGACCCTCTTTCGTTGGATCCAGGCTTATGCACCCGAGTTGGAGAAGCGCATCCGTCCGCATCTCCGGACGACAAATGGATCCTGGCGCGTGGACGAAACATATATTCGAGTGAAGGGCGAGTGGGTGTATCTCTACCGCGCCGTTGATGCAGCCGGGCAAACCATCGATTTTCTGCTCTCGCCCAAGCGGGATGCGGCTGCCGCCCGACGGTTCTTCCGCAAGGCCTTGGGCCAGGCGCATACGGTCAATCCTCGCACCATCACGGTCGACAAGAACGCCGCCTATCCCATTGCGGTGAAGGCCATGAAGCGGGAGGGAGAGCTCTGGCGCTTTGCCAAACTCCGGCAGGTAAAATTTCTGAACAATATCGTCGAGCAGGATCACCGGCGCATCAAGCGGCTGGTCAGGCCGGGACTGGGCTTCAAAAACTTCCAGACTGCCTCCCAGACAATCGCCGGCTATGAGGCTATGGCGATGGTCCGCAAGAGACAGGTCGCGATCGCACCAGCAAACGACATGAAGGCTCAGCGTGATTTCGTTGCTGCTCTCTTCAGCACTGCTGCCTAAACTGAGATCACGTTCGGCCGTCGTTTGACCTACGGCAGGATTTGCAACGGAACCCGTCCCGGTCGGTCCGCTAAGTCGCACCGGACCTGTCTTCTCGTTTAGGTGGTTTACAGCTAAACGGTCTGTCCTCACGAGCGTGCGGCACGGCGCATGCCCAACAACCACAACCATCTTTGGCATAGAATGAGTTCTCCGACACCCTCCAACGCGCCGCACGACGATCACGATGATATTGTTTACCCGCAGGTGATCCCTTTTCTCCTCGTCCACGTCGCGTGCTTTGCTGCTGTTTGGACTGGTGTGACCTGGGAAGCAGCCGTGCTCGGCATCGTCCTGTACTGGTTGCGGATGTTCGGGATCACGGCCGGCTATCACCGCTATTTCTCTCATCGCTCCTACGCAACCAGCCGCGCGTTCCAGTTCGTCCTCGCATGCCTTGCCCAGAGCACCGCTCAAAAGAGCGTGTTGTGGTGGGCCGCTAAGCACCGGCATCACCATCTGTTCTCGGATACCGAGCACGACGTGCATTCGCCGCGCCATACGGGCTTTCTCTTTGCCCATGCCGGCTGGATCTTCGCGCGCAGGCACGACACTGTCGATCTCGTGAAGGTCGGCGACTTCACCAAATATCCGGAGTTGATGTGGCTCCACAGGTACGAACTGGTTCCTGCCGCGGTGCTCGCCGTTATTACCTTCCTGATCGCCGGCTGGCCGGGTCTCGTCGTCGGCTTCTTCTGGAGCACGGTGGCGGTCTACCATGCCACCTTCTGCATCAACTCGCTCGCCCACGTGCACGGATCCAAGCGCTATGTGACGGGCGATGATTCCCGCAACAATTGGCTGCTGGCCTTTTTCACCATGGGCGAGGGCTGGCACAACAATCATCACGCCTACCAAGCCAGCGTGCGTCAGGGCTTCCGCTGGTGGGAGATCGACCCGACCTTCTACATCATCAAGGCGCTGTCGTGGGCTGGCGTAGTGTGGGACCTCAAAAGCCCGCCTGAGGCGGTGCTCAGAAACGAGCAGAAGCTCGGCTCGCGGGTGATCGACCGCGCCGCGAAGGATCTCGTCGCCACGTTCAACGTCGAGGCGATCTCGTCCCGTCTGAACCAGGCGCTCGAAACCACGCCGGGTCTGGCCGACCTGCGGGCGAGGCTCGCGGCCGCGCAGCACAGGGCCCACGAGGTGCTGGCCCATGTGCATCTGCCCTACCTGCCGACCCGGGAGGAGATCGGCGCGCGGGCTTCGGGCATGTTCGTCAGGACGCGCTCGCTGGACGAGATCGTCGAGCGGGCCCACCGCATGATCCTGGAGGCCGTCGGCGCCCGATTGGCTCCCGCGACCCCGTAGGCATCACGAAGGTCCGCTCCGCGCGGCCCTTCCGACAGGATGCGTCAGCGCGGCGGGACGAGGGTCTGCACACCGGCTTCGTCCTCACAGGTCGGGATGGCTGTCGGAGGTCGGCTTGGCCTCCGCTGGCGGGGCATCCTTCACCGTGATCCTGACGGTGTGGCTCTCCACCTTGCCGCTGGCCGACTTGATCTCGTAGCTGACCTCGTCAGCCCCCTTGTACGTGGGATTGGGCTTGTAGAAGACGCCTTGGGCTGCCGCCTCCAGCTTCGGGCAGCGTGAGATCCGTCCGGCTTTGAGCTTCCCATTGCGCACGTTCAGCTCGCCATGTTTGGGTGGGGTCACCACCCGGACCGTCGGCAGCGGCCCCGACGTGCAGTCCTTCTGCACGTTGCCGTAGACGCCCAGACGGTGTGTCTTGCCGGCAACCACATCCGTGCTCCGGTAGGCACTGTTGGCCTGAGCCAGGACGGCGGTTCCAGACACGGCAAGGGAGGACGCGAGGACGAGAGCTGCGGCAGGAGTCTGCAAACGGTGCATTCTTAATTTCCTTTTTGGGTAATGAGTACTGGAAGAGGAGGCGCTGCCGAAGGCAACGCCTGCCTGTCTTCAATCTCTCGGACTGGCTGGAGTTGCCTTGCGCCGGGCGGCCCGCCTGGAGAGCATGTTGAGCCCCTCGATCAGGGCCGAGAAGGCCATGGCGGCATAGATGTAGCCCTTCGGCACGTGGGCTCCGAAGCCTTCGGCGATCAGCGTCATGCCGATCATCAGGAGGAAGCCAAGCGCCAGCATCACCACTGTCGGGTTGTTGTGAATGAACTGAGCCAGAGGGTTGGCGGCCAGCAGCATCACGGTCACGGCGGCAATCACGGCGATCACCATGATCATCACGATGTCGGTCATGCCGACCGCCGTGATGATGCTGTCGAGGGAGAAGACCAGGTCGAGCAGCAGGATCTGGGTGATCGCCGCCCCGAAGGTCATCGTGGCCTTGGTGGTGTCGAACACGTCGTCATTGGGCGTGGGATCCACGTTATGGTGGATCTCCTTCGTCGCCTTCCAGACCAGGAAGAGTCCGCCGCCGATCAGGATGAGGTCGCGCCAGGAGAAGGCGTGTCCAAACAGGGTGAAGATTGGCTCCGTCAGGGTGACGATGATGGCGATGGTGCCGAGCAGCCCGAGGCGCAGGATCAGGGCCAAGCCGATGCCGATCCGTCGTGCCTTCGAGCGCTGATGCTCCGGCAGCTTGTTGGTGAGGATCGAGATGAAGATCAGATTGTCGATGCCGAGCACAACCTCCATCACGACCAGGGTCGCGAGCGCTACCAGGGCTGTCGGATCGGAGAGCCAGGAAAAGTCCACTCGATGTTCCTTATTTTAGCCCCGACCGGGTGAGGGCACTCCCCAGCCGGCCGCCGACAACGATGCTGATCGGCCTGGGGTTGCGCCATTGCTATTGGGGGCGTCAAGACTGCGGTGGGTCAGCCGGCCGATCGTGAGCCGATAGCTTGAGGTTGCGGGGCGGCCGGCCCTGTCCGGGAGAGCCGCCCCATCGTTGATCGGACTTAGATGTCCTCTTCGAAGCTGAAGTCATCGCCGCCAGAATCCTCGGCGGTGGCCTGCTGCGGCTCGGCTTGGCCGGCGTCGGCGGCTTTCGCCTCGCCTCCACCCCCGAAAGCATCGGCGATCATGTTGCCCAGCAGCACGCCACCGGCCACGCCCATGGCAGTCTGGGCCGCGCCGGCGAGAAAGCCGCCGCCTCCGCGCGGAGCCATGCCGCCCATGCCGGGAGCTATGTGGGGCGGCATGCCGTGCACCGGCTGCGGCGGGTAAGGCTGATGCGGCTGCGGCCGTGACTGCCCGCCGCCAAAGAGGCCGGAGAGGAATCCGCCTCCGCCCGCTGGACGGTTCGCGAGTTCGTGCTCCAGCTGCTGGATCCTGCCCTGGGCGGCATTCAGCGCCTGCTCCTGCACCACGATGGTCTGGGCCATGTAGTACGGTGCGTTCGGCTGCCGCGTAATCTGCGAACGGATGAACTCCGCCGCCTGTGCGTCCGGGGCTCCGGCTTGGCCCTCGACCTGAGCGATCTTACCAAGGAGCTGTTCGATGGCCTGACGGTCCTGTTGGTCCATGTAAATCGATCCTTTCTGCAATGGACGGTGGTTACTCTTCCCGCTGGCCCGTGAGGCTGAGGAGCAGCTGGAACAGATTGATGAAATTCAGGTAGAGCGAGAGCGCACCGAACACGGCCATCTTGCTGTTGGCCTCGTGGCCGAAGCCTTCGGCGTATTGCTCCTTGATGGTCTGCGTGTCGTAAGCGGTCAGACCCGTGAACACGAGCACGCCGATGATCGAGATCGCGAACTGCAGCAGGCTCGACGCGAGGAAGATGTTGACCAATGATGCGATGATGATGCCGATCAGGCCCATGATCATGAACGAGCCGAACTTTGAGAGGTCTTGTTTGGTAGTGTAGCCGTAGAGGCTGGTGGCGCCGAACATGGCCGCGGTGATGAAGAAGGTGCGGGCGATGCTTGCACCCGTGAACACCAGGAACACCGAGGCTAGCGACAGGCCCATAACGGCCGAGAAGGCGAAGAAGGCCGTGCGCGCGGAGGCCGCGGTCATCCGCTCCATGCGGAACGAGAAGAAGAAGATGAAGGCCAGAGGCGCCAG
This sequence comes from Microvirga medicaginis, assembly GCF_052658925.1. Taxonomy (NCBI): domain Bacteria; kingdom Pseudomonadati; phylum Pseudomonadota; class Alphaproteobacteria; order Hyphomicrobiales; family Methylobacteriaceae; genus Microvirga; species Microvirga medicaginis. Next base: position 23,138 of record NZ_JBQWEL010000021.1, read on the forward strand.
CATCACCACCCACTTCAGTGGGGTCTGGAAGATCGGCACGTAGAGGGCAGGGGTCGAGGCGACGAAGAACGCCACGAGGCCCGTCACCACCAGACCCACGCCCATGGTGTTGTAGACCCGCAGCATGTGCTGGCGCAGGCCCTCGTCGAAGACGGCGCCGCTGGCGCGGGCTGTGGTGGTTTGCCAGGCATAGGGGGTATTCATCCAAGGTCCTCCTGTGGGGGTTACTGAAGCGTACGGGACAGCCGGACGGCCGCCCGTTCGATGGCCTTGTCGCTGCCGGTGCCGGTCAGCGCATAAGCGAGTTGGCCCGTCTGCCAGTAGACGGTCTTCGCTTCGTCAAAGCGGGCGACGGCCGGGTCGATCACATTGAAGACCGGCACATGGGCGGCAAACAGCGACACCCGGCCAAGTTCGTCGGCATCGACCGAAATCTCGACGCTGTGGCCGTCTCGAGACGGGAATACCTGGGCATCCCGCACCCGCCAGTCCTCCGGCAGGGTCGGCAGCCGGATCCCTGTTGCGGCCAGGATCTCAGCCGGGTCGTAGGCGGCGGTTCCATGCTGCGAGGCCATGCGGGCCCGCACCAGCGCCGTCTCATGCGAGTGCAGGGCATCCTCGACAAAGGCGGGCGGCTTGGGAGACGCCTCGCTGTCGGTGATGCCAAGGCCCACCTGCCCGTGGGCAAACCAGCCGAACCCGATCAGCGTCACCACCGCGGCGATGCGACGGAGCTTCAGACCCAGGTCCCGCCAGCCGAGAGCACGCTCCAGACGGATCGCTGCCGCCAGCGTAGGCTCAGCAGGGCGGGGCAGGGGAGCGGCGTGGATCAGCCGGAGGGTGTCCCGGTCCTTCAGATCAGCCATGACCCGCGTGGCCGCACCCGGATTTTGAGCAAGATGCTCCTCGACCTCAATCCGCCGGGCCGGGTCGAGCTGATCGTCCACATAGGCGAGGAGGTCGGTTTCGGTGATGGGGTCAGACATCGGATCCTCCGACGATGCGCAGGCGCGGCCGCTGATCCTCGGCCGGCGGCGCCAGATGCGTACCCGCCTCAAACCCACGCAGGGTGGCGCGGGCGCGGCCGAGGCGGGACATGAGCGTGCCGACAGGGATGCCCAAGGCGTCCGCCGCCTCCTGATAAGGAAGCCCCTCGATCGCCACGAGGTGCAGGGCGGCACGTTGCTCGTCCGGCAGCTGCAGGAAGGCGGCCTGGACCTGCTGGAGCCTGACCTGGCTGTCCTGGGCGGGAGGAGCCGCCATCTCGCTCACGGCGGCAACCTGCTCAAGGCGGCGGGCCTCCGCCATGCGGCGGCGGCGACCGTCAATAAAGGTGTTGTGCAGGATGGAGAGCAGCCAGCCCTTCGAATTGCCGCCGGAGCGGAAGGAGCCATGCCGCTCGTAGGCGCGGACGAGGGTGTCCTGCACCAGGTCCTCGGCTTGGGTCTCGTCCCGGGTCAGGGATCGGGCGTAGCGCCGCAAAGGGCCGAGCAGGCCGATCACATCCATGCGCTTGGGGTCGTTCATGACAGGTGTACGAAGCTGCTCGCCGGCATAATCCGGACGACGATCGGATTTTCCCGTTTCACCTGAGCCGGGGCGGAGGCCATCAGACCGAGCGCCGCCTTTGGCGGAGGACGCCAGAACGGCCTCGTCACCGGCCCGTGTCAGGGCGTGGATGATGTCGTTGGGTAATTTTGCATCATCCTCGCCAGTGAGGATGGATGGAGCGTTGGAAGGGGAGACGGAATCCACGATCGGATCCTCCAGTTGCGGTCGCGCTCGTGGGCGCAAGAGCAAGAGAAGGCGTCCGACATCGCGAGCGGCGACCCGCTCGCCAGAGGGGCCCGGACCCTAAGGCAACGGTAACGTGGGGAGCGGGCGCATGGGATGCAAGAGCCGCTCTCCGTGGGATCCGTCAGGGGATCGAAACAGTTTCGGGCACGGGGGCCGCGCTGTCGGTGATGCGCTGTGCCAGCACCTTGTCGATGCGTCGTCCGTCCATGTCGACGACCTCGAAGCGCCAGCCCAGGGTTTCTGTGGTCTCGCCAGTCTCGGGCAGGTGCTGCAGCTCGTTAATCACCAGTCCGGCCACGGTCTCGAAGTGCCGCGGCTCCGGCAGCGAGATCCTGAGGAGCTCGGCCATCTCGTCCGCCGGCATCCAGCCGGCCAGCAGCCACGAGCCGTCCTCCCGTTGCACGGCTTCGGGTTCGGCCTCGTCCTCGTTCGAGCGGAAGGCGCCCGCAATGGCATCAAGGGTGTCGGCCGGCATGACCACACCTTCGAAGTGGCCGTATTCGTCATGCACAAGCGCCATCGGCACCTCGGCCTCCCGCAGCACATCGAGGGCATCCAAGGCATCAAGGGTGTCCGGGATGACCGGTGCCTTGCGGATGTACGCGCGGATGTCCAACGGCTCTTCTTTCAGCAGGGCGGCCAGGAGCTCGCGGGCCTGGACAACGCCGAGCATGTTGTCCGGATTGCCCTCGGCCACAGGGATTCGGGAATGGGTCGTATTGATCAGGCATTGCCGGATCTCGAACTCCGAGTCGTCGAGGTTGATCCAGTCAACGTCAGTACGCGGCGTCATGATCCCGCGCACCGCCCGGTCACCGAGACGCAGCACACCGGCGATCATCTTGCGCTCGTCGGTCTCGATGACCCCGGCGGTCTCCGCCTCGGCCATGATCGTCTTGATTTCCTCTTCGGTCACGGCGCTGTCCGAGGCGGTGCTGCGCCCGAGCAGGCGGAAGACCAGCCGGGTCGAGGCATCGAGCAGCCAGACCACAGGAGCGGCAACCTTGGACACCACTGCCATCATCGGGGCCACGGCGCAGGCGATGCCTTCCGTGTTGCTGAGGGCCAGGTTCTTTGGAACGAGTTCGCCGATGACTACCGACAGATATGTGATGATGGCGACCACAAGGCCATAGCCGAGCGGCTCGGCCACGCCTTCCGACAGGCCATAACCGATCAGGATAGCGCCCAGGCGGTCGCCGAGGGCGGCACCCGAATACGCGCCGGCCAGGATGCCAACCAACGTGATGCCGATCTGGACCGTCGACAGGAAGCGGCCGGGATCCTCCGCCAAGGCCAGAGCAGTTGTGGCGCCCGCCCGGCCTGCCTCCGCCATGGTCTTCAGACGGGCCTTGCGGGACGAGACAATGGCAAGTTCCGACAGTGAAAACAGCCCGTTGAGGATGATCAAGAAGGCAACGATGGCCAGTTCAAGCACGAGGTATTCCGGTGGCGAGGCACCGCTCCAAGATTGTTGGGAAGTAAGTGGCGGGGCTCTGGTTGGGATCCGTTAGCTGATCAGAATCCAAGGCTGGTCGAGAAAGGCGCGGGCGCCGGCGATGAGCGCCGACGACACCGCCGCCAAGATCAGAACGCTGCCGATGGTGCCGAGCCAGCCGACCAGCGTGGCGAGGCCATCCCGCTCCAGGATGCCAAGCGCAAAGGCCGCGAGGGCCCAGGCGGGCGGAATGTTGCCGAACGGGATCGGCAGGAGGAGGATGATAGCGAGCATGAGGCAGGCCGCACCGATGATCCGTTCGTTGGCCGGATGGAGCAGCAGGGACAGCCGGGGCCGCAGGCCGCGCTCCGCCCGCTGAAGGATGGGGCTGAGCTTTGTCGTCAGAACGATGAAGACGTCGCGGGAGATCGACTGCCGGCGAATGAAACGCGGCATCCACAGGGCCGAGCGGCCCAGCATCAACTGAGTGGTCACGAAGAGAAGCGGTGCGCCCAGGACCACGGACACGCCGGGCGGCAGAGGCAGCATGTTGGGGGCGGCGAAAACGAGCATCAGGGCCCCGAAGGCCCGGTCGCCAAAGGCGTCCAGCATATCGCCCAGGCTGATGGCAGCCGTGGGCCGGCCCGCGAGCTCGGTTAGAACATCGGAAAATCGTCGTCGGGGTTCAGCGTCCGTGTCGGAGGAGACGACGGGCGCGAGGGTACTCGAAGGGTCAGGCATGATCTGGTCTGAGTGAGCTGCCACATATGGGAAGCAGCGGGCGTCCTGTCAAACGCAGCACCTGCAGTGCCAAGGCTTGTGCTGGCACATGCAACGTTTCCCGCCCCTTTACGACAGGCAAGCGGCCGGGCTGCCGTCCGAAAGTGGTGCACTGTTCCGGCGGAATAGCGCAGGGCAGATCAGACCGGCTGCGTGCCTTGGTAGTGGGCGAAGGTGGTCTGGCCCGAGGGCCCGAACAGGACCACCTCATAGGTGTCGTTCTCGACACCCTTGACCTCCATGCCCGGCGAGCCGACGGGCATGCCGGGCACGGCAAGTCCCTTGGCCTGCGGCTTCTCGGCCAGCAGGCGCTTGACCGCGTCGGCCGGCACATGGCCCTCGATCACGTAGCCGCCGACCTCTGCCGTATGGCAGGAGGCGAGGTCGTCCGGCACACCAAGGCGGGCCTTAACCCGGTTGACCTGGGGCGTGGTGACGACCTCCACCGGGAAGCCGGCCGCCTTCATGTGCTCGACCCAACCGCCGCAGCAACCGCAGTTCGGATCCTTGGTCACGACGACCTTCGGCAGGGCGGCCAGGGCGAAGGCCTGCCCGGCCACGAGGGCGACACTGGAGGCTCCGAGGACGGTCAGAATGCGGCGGCGGTCGAGCATGAGGATCTCCTTAGGCTGCGGTCGGAGTGTAGCCGGCCTCGGTCACGAGGGCCTTGATGGAGCTCAAATCGGTGCTGCCGCGGACGGAAACAAGCTTGGAGGCCGGATCCGCCTCGACGCTCGTGCCGGGCAGGCCGGTCTCGATCGCCTTCTTGATGGTCCCGGCGCAATGGCCGCAGGTCATGTCCTCGACCCGCAGGGTCAGGGCCGTTGGATCTCGCTCCGCGGTCTGGGGGGCTTGGGACTGATGGGTGCTGCAACCACACATGGTTCAAATCTCCGGTTCAAAGGGATGATGCACGCACCTTGCACCTTCCCACGATGGCAAGGTCAAGCGCCTTTTGGTCGGAGGGATCAGAGTGGGGCTCGTTCGCATTGGGAACCGATCCCGCGGGGGTCCGTTGCCGCCATGACTCCAAGGAAGGTGCTGTGGCCTGCATTCGCCTCATGCTTCGCTGCCTATTGGTCGTGACGTCCGCCCTCGGCCTTGCGAGCGCTCCGCTCTATGCGGTTGCCCAAGCTGCGGACGGGCCTGCGGTCGCCCAGCGCCATCACGGGCATATGGCCCAGGTCAGCCAGGGATCTCCCGATCATGACCATGCGGTTCCGGCCCAGCCCCATGCGATGGGACAGACCTGCTGCCATCCCCGCTGCGTCATGGCGGTCGTTCCCAGCTTTGCTGATCTGGCGACTAGTCCTTTGCCGTCGGTCACCATTCCGATCCCCACCGACCCGGGAGTGGCACCGATCGCCCCGTCGGGACCTGACCGCCCACCAAAACAGGCCTGAGCCAGGGACGGAGCAAGCACGCCTCGGCGTGGGTTCCGTTCGCCATGAGACCTGGCCCGCCGGCGCGTCAGGCGCCGTGCCCTTGCGAGCCGCCAACTCACCGCGCCTGAAAATCAGGAGAAGACCATGCACCAGATGTCCAAGGAGATGCAGTCCTGCATCGACGAGTGCCTGCGCTGCTACCAGACCTGTCTTGGTATGGCGATGACCCACTGCCTCGAGCAGGGCGGCAAGCACGTCGAGCCAGGCCATTTTCGCGTCATGATGGCCTGTGCCGAGATCTGCCGGACGTCGGCCCACTTCATGCTGATCGGCACGCCCCACCACAAGCACACCTGCCGCGAGTGCGCCGAGATCTGCGAGGAATGCGCCAAGTCCTGCGAGCAGGTCGGTGACATGCAGGAATGCGTCGACCAGTGCCGCCGCTGTGCCGAGAGTTGCCGCAAGATGGCAGCCTAAACTTCATCACACTGGAAAGGAAACAAGATGACCATCCGTACGATCGCTGCCGTGACCCTGCTTTCCTCTGCCATGACTTGGGGTGCCATGGCTCAACAGCCTCAGGCCCAGCAGAACCAGATGCAGCACACCTCAGGCGGCCAGATGGCCATGTCGGCCGAGAGCCTGCCGGAGGAGTGCCGGACGGCGGTCCAGGCCAGCGGGCAAATGCAGAACATGCAGGGGATGGACATGTCGGGCATGATGCAGAACATGCAGGGCTTGATGGCGAACATGAACGAGGCCCAGAAGGGCTACATGCAGGCCATGATGAAGATGCAAGGCCCGATGATGGCCGCCCACATGATCAAAGACTCCGATGTCGCCTTCATCTGCGGGATGATCGCCCACCACCAGGGTGCCATCGACATGGCCGACGTGGTTCTCAAGACCGGCGACAACGCCGAAGCCAAGAAGATGGCCGAGAAGACCAAGAAGGAGCAGGGCCAGGAGATCGCCGAGATGAAGGAGTGGCTGCAGAAGAACGCCAAGAAGGAAGGCGCGCAGTGAAGTCATGGAGCCCTCGCCACGGCGGGGGCTCTCCTCAGGGCAGGGGCGGTCCGCGTTTCACGACCAGATTAGCGTGTTGCCGCCTCAGCGGTTGTCCTCGCTGTCATCGTCGTCGTTGGTATCATCGCGCATCATGGCGCCGCCGGAACCCATCATGCCGGGACCCATCATCCCTCGCATGCCCCCTGGCATGCCGGGGTCGCCCATGCGGACGAGCACCTGAAGCCGGCGCTTCTGCGCCTCGTCGAGCGTGGCGTACAGCGGCGAGGCGGCGTCCGCGAGGTTCCGCAGGGTGTCGGATCCCTGGCTCATCCGCTCAGCCATGGCGCGGAGCAGGCCAACCGGATCTGTCGCCATCATGCCCCGGGTCTCGCGCATCGCCTGCATGTGGGAAAGATACAGGCGGGCGGTGTTGTGCATGGCAGCCTCCACTGGGGGCCACAGCTTCTCCTGCTCAGCTGACAGTTTCAGACCGGCATGGATCGCGGCGATGTGGGCGTCCGCAATGGCGGTCAGGTCCTCGGGCGAGAGCCGGCCCATCATGCCCCGGCCGCCGCTCATCATTCCTCCGCTCATCATGCCGCCGGGCATGCCCTGGCCCTGCATCATGCCTCGGCCCATCATCTGGCCCTGCATCATCTGGCCCATGGGCATTTGTGTCCCGGATTGGGCGGGCGCCGCCTGAGGCTGAGCCGGGGTCGTGGACTGGACCTGCGCTGCGGTCGTGCCACCCGGATGGTGCTGTTCGTGATCGGCAGGCGCCTGGGCCAGGACGGGGCCGGCGAGGGCGATCAGGGCAGCTACGAGAAGGGGTGTCTTCATGGCAGGCTCTCCTTGTCGACCCCGACTCCCGGGATCGGGAATGGATGGGTGGGCTTTCCGTCTCGGAGGCGATGGAGCTCATCGAGGCACGTCCGTGCGGCCGAGACGGTCAGGCCTAGTGATGGTCACTCACGCGGCCCATGGTGATGGCCGTGGCCACCATGCATGAACAGGTGCATCAGTGGACAGGCCAGCAGCAGCAGATAGGGCAGGGCGCTGATGACGTGGCCTGTGTGGTTTACGAACAGGTAGACACCGAGCGCGGCCAGCGCGAGCGTGATGGCCCACCCCAAGGGGGTGCCGATCAATACGGTCCGCCAGTTCCTGTGCGGTGCGGGCGGGGATACGTGTGGCGTGGTGTCTGTGGAGTTCATGGCAGGGCTTCCCGATCAGGACTGGGCAACTCTGAACCTTCTGCGAGCCATCGGCCTTGATCCCGATCAAACGTCGATCACGCTGACCCGTGACGGGGCATCCCGGCCGCAGCGACTGGCGGGGCAGGCGATCGAGGCATGACGATCGTCCCTGGCGCTTCCGACCGCTCTCCGCCCACGCCACTTACCGCTCTTCGGCGTCGGCGATCGGCGGCCAACTTGTCGAGCGCGCCGGAAATGCGTGCCAAAGGGGTGCTGAAGTCCGGGAAGTCGATCAACGCCAGCAACAGCCCTGCAATCCAAAAAGCATGGATGTGGGTGAACATGGCGAGCAGGCCCAGCACGTCCACGATCTCATATTTCATCTTCGTGGACTTGTGGGCGATGTGCTCGGGAAGGTGGTGCAGCCTCAGGTAAAGGAGACCGATCGCGAGCACGAAGGCGACCAAAAAGATCGCCACCCCGATCATGAGGTAGTCTGGCGCGGCGGGAGACGAAATGAAGATCGGCAGCGCATGCGGCGCCAGCGGGTGCATTGAGGGTGCCACGGCTTGCCCTCCGAAGAAAGGCGTGCGTTCCACGGCGCAAAGTTAGCACGTTCTTCGACTCGGCGCCACGCGGGCACGGTCTGCCTCCCACGTGGTGTCGTCATCTGAACCTTCCTCCATCACCCCTGCCCAGGCAGGCCATCACAGGCGCACGGTCCGCAGGCGAATGGCGTTGCCGATCACGCTGACCGACGACAGCGCCATGGCCGCCGCCGCGATGATCGGCGACAGCAGGATGCCGAAAACCGGGTAGAGCACGCCCGCCGCCACCGGCACGCCGAGCGCGTTGTAGATGAAGGCGAAGAACAGGTTCTGGCGGATGTTGCGCATGGTCGCCCGCGATAGCCGCCGCGCCCGTACGATCCCGGTCAGGTCGCCCTTCAGCAGGGTCACGCCGGCGCTCTCCATCGCCACATCGGTGCCGGTGCCCATCGCGATGCCGACATCCGCCGCCGCCAGCGCCGGGGCATCGTTCACGCCGTCGCCGGCCATGGCGACCACGCGCCCGGCTGCCTTGTACCGCTGGACCACAGCGCTCTTCTGGTCCGGCAGGACCTCGGCCTCGACCTCTTCGATTCCGAGGCGGCGGGCGACGGCCTTGGCCGTCGTCCAGTTGTCGCCGGTGAGCATCACGACTCGGACGCCCTCCGCCTTCAGGCCAGCGAGAGCTTCCGGTGTCGAGGCCTTCACGGGATCGGCAATGGCGAGGGCACCCGCCACCGTTCCGTCAACGCCGGCGAAGATGGCGGTCGCGCCGTCCTCACGCAGCCTGTCAGCCTGCTCCGCCAGCGGAGCGACATCGATGCCATGCTCCGCCAGGAACGCCTTGTTGCCGAGGACGATGCGGCGGCCGTCGACGGTGCCGAGCGCGCCCTTGCCTGTCGGCGAGTCGAAGTCACTGACCGGAGCGGTGGCGATGTTCTGCTTCTCGGCCGCGGCGACAATGGCGACGGCCAACGGATGCTCGCTCATCCGCTCGACACTCGCCGACAGGCGCAGCACTTCGGCCTCCGCGAAGCCCTCCGCCGGGACGATGGCGGTGACGGCCGGCTTGCCCTCCGTCAGGGTCCCGGTCTTGTCGACCACGAGGGTGTCGACCTTCTCCATGTGCTCGAGCGCCTCGGCGTTCTTGATCAGAACCCCGGCCTGGGCACCGCGCCCAACGCCGACCATGATCGACATCGGCGTGGCGAGGCCCAGGGCGCACGGGCAAGCAATGATCAGCACCGCCACAGCCGCGACGAGGCCGTAGGAGAACTGCGGCTCCGGGCCCCAAATCATCCAGGCAGCGAAGGCGAGTACCGCCACACCGATGACCGCCGGCACGAAGTAGCCGGAGACCTGGTCGGCCAGGCGTTGGATCGGGGCGCGGCTGCGCTGGGCCTCTGCCACGAGCTGCACGATCTGCGATAGCATGGTGTCGCGTCCGACCTTCTTGGCCTCGATCACGAGGCCGCCGGACTGGTTCATGGTGCCACCGATTGCCTTGGCCCCGACCTCCTTGGTGACCGGCATCGACTCGCCGGTGACCATCGATTCGTCCACCGCGCTGCGGCCTTCGACGACCACGCCGTCGACTGGCACCTTCTCGCCCGGCCGCACCCGCAGGCGGTCTCCGACTTGCACGGTGTCGAGTTGGACCTCCTGCTCGGTGCCGTCGGGCATGATTTTGCGAGCGGTCTTGGGCGCGAGGTCGAGGAGAGCCCGGATAGCGCCGCTCGTGGTTTCGCGGGCGCGGAGTTCGAGCACCTGTCCCAACAGCACGAGGACGGTGATAACCGCAGCCGCTTCGAAATAGACCGCGACGGCGCCGTCATGGCCGCGGAAGGCCGCAGGGAAGACGTCGGGGGCGAGCGTCGCGACCATGCTGTAGACCCACGCCACGCCCGTACCCATGGCAATCAGCGTGAACATGTTCAGGCTGCGGTTCACGAGGGACTGCCAGGCGCGGACGAAGAACGGCCAGCCCGCCCACAGCACGACGGGCGTGCCCAGCAGCATCTGGATCCAATTCGAGGTCTGCTGGCCCACATAGTGGCTGAGGCCCGTGAGATGCCCGCCCATTTCCAGGGCTACTACCGGAATGGACAGCACAAGGCCGATCCAGAACCGGCGGGTCATATCGACAAGTTCGTGGCTTGGGCCCATCTCGGCGGTGGCCAGCACGGGTTCGAGCGCCATGCCGCAGATCGGGCACGAGCCCGGGCCGACTTGCCGGATTTGTGGGTGCATCGGGCAGGTGTAGATTGTGCCCTCAGGCACAGGCTCGGCCTTCCGGGCTGTTGCTGGCTCGACGTACTTCACAGGCTCGGCCATGAACTTCGACTGGCAGCCCGAGGAGCAGAAGTAATACGGCTTACCCTCGTACTGCGCCCGGTGCGGGGTCGAATGCGGATCGACCATCATCCCGCAAACCGGATCTTTCACCGTGGCGGCCACCGTCGAAGGCTCGTGATGGTGATGTCCGGCGTGGTCACCGTGCCCATGGTGGCTGTGGCCCGCATGGCTATGGTTCTTGGTGGCTTGGGTGTCGCTCATGACGGCTCCCTGGTTCGATTATTCTGCGAAACGGGAAGCCTGGGGCCTCCCATGATGGCAAGGTCAAGCCCGCCTGCTCATTCGGCAGCCTGCTTGGCCGGAGCCTCAGGGGCCACGCTGGCGGCGAGTTCCTCAAGATCGGAGCCTTGCAGCGTCTCCTTGTTCAACAGGAGCTGGGCTGCGCGGTCGAGCACAGCACGATTGCGAAGAAGGATCGCCTCGGCACGCGTCGAGACCTCCTCGATCAGCTTCCGAACAGCCCCGTCGATGGCGGCTGCGGTCTCCTCTCCGTAACGGCGCGGCTCCAGGCCGGTTTCCTGCGCGGGGGTGAGAAAGGCGGAGCGCTCGGCCTCGTAGGCAACCTCCCCAAGCTCCGGATCCATGCCGAACCGGGTGACCATGCTGCGGGCGATCTCGGTCGCCTTGGCCAGATCGTCCGCGGCGCCCGTCGAGATCTCGCCGAACACCAGACGTTCGGCGGCACGGCCGCCCAGAAGCACGGTCATTCGGTTCAGGAGTTCCGAGCGGCCGATCAGGAAGCGGTCCTCCGTCGGCCGCTGGATCGTGTAGCCGAGCGCCGCGATGCCGCGCGGGATGATCGACACCTTCTGGACCGGATCGACGCCGGGCAGGGCCATGGCGAGGATCGCATGCCCCATCTCGTGATGGGCCACGACATTCCGCTCGTGCGGGTTGAGCAGCTTGTTGCGCTTCTCGAGGCCGGCGACGATCCGCTCGATCGCCTGTGTGAAGTCGTCCAGCGTGACAGCCTCGCCTGAGCGCCGGGTGGCAAGCAGCGCCGCCTCGTTGACGAGATTGGCGAGGTCGGCCCCGGTGAAGCCCGGCGTCAGGGCGGCGACGTCCTCCAAGGACACACCCGAAGCCAGCTTCACGCACTTGACATGGACCCGAAGAATGTCAATGCGGCCCTTCTTGTCCGGGCGGTCCACGAGCACTTGGCGGTCGAAGCGCCCGGCCCGGAGGAGGGCGGGATCGAGGATCTCGGGGCGGTTCGTCGCCGCGAGCAGGACGATGCCGCTGGTCGGATCGAAGCCATCCATCTCGGTCAGGAGCTGATTGAGGGTCTGCTCCTTCTCGTCATGCCCGCCGCCGAGGAAGACGCCGCCCCGCGCCCGGCCGAGGGCATCGAGCTCGTCGATGAAGACGATGGCAGGCGCCTGCTGCCGGGCCTGCTCGAAAAGGTCTCGGACGCGGGCGGCGCCCACGCCGACGAACATCTCGACGAACTCGGAACCCGAGATCGAGAAGAACCGGACCCCGGCCTCGCCGGCGACCGCGCGGGCCAGCAGCGTCTTGCCGGTCCCGGGCGGGCCGACCAGCAGCACCCCCTTGGGCACGTGGGCTCCGAGGCGGCCGTAGGATTGGGGATCCTTCAGGAACTGGACGACCTCCTTCAGCTCCTCCTTGGCCTCGTCCACCCCGGCCACGTCGGCGAAGGTCACTTTGGTGTCGGTCTCGACATAGACCTTGGCGCGGGACTTGCCGATGGAGAGGAGGCCTCCGGCCTGGCCGCCCATGGCCATCGGCCGAACGAGGAACATCCAGAGCATCACGAAGCCGATGGTCGGCAGGAGCCAGCTCAGGAAGGACTGGAGCAGGCCGGGAGCGGGCTGACCGGAGAACGGGATTCCTGCGGCTTGCAGCTTCTCGGCGATGTCATCAGGCACCCGGACGGTCGAGAAGTGCTTCACGCCGTCCTGGGCCGGCTCCGTGAAGGTTCCGGAGATCTCGGTGGGGCCGACCACCAGGTCCGTCACCTTGCGTTCGGACACCAGCTTCTGGAACTCGCCGTAGGGGATCACGCGGCTGTGCCCGAACTGGCCGAGCAGGTCCTGGAACAGGAACACGGCCATCATGGCGGCGATGATGTACCAGAAGTTGATCTGGTGCTCGCGTTTGATCTGCATCCCGCCTCTCCCGAACAGCGCCAGCTCTCCGGCGGGCGTGAGCGACAATGGCTTGGCCAATCATACCTGACATTGACCCGGATCAAAGCAGGCGCCGCAGTTGTCGCTGCCGAAACGGGCGGGCGATTGCGCCAGATCAAGGCCAAGTCACCGCGGATGCGCCCTGTATCGGAAGCTCGGATGCATGTAGAATATACAAGAGGGATTGGTGCCGATGAGACTTTCCTTCCTGGGTGGCGCCGGTACGGTCACCGGCTCGCGATATCTCCTGGAGCGGGAGGACCGCAGAATTCTGGTCGACTGCGGGCTGTTCCAGGGACTGAAGCAACTTCGGCTCCGCAACTGGGCACCTTTCCCGGTCCAGCCCCAGGGCATCTCTTCCGTCATCCTCACTCATGCCCACCTCGATCATTCCGGCTACTTGCCGGCGCTGGTCAGGGACGGGTTCTCGGGTCCCGTTCATTGCTCGAGCGCGACGAAGGATCTTTGTGAAATCCTGCTGCGGGACAGCGCCCGCCTCCTTGAGCAGGACGCCGAGTACGCGAACCGGCGTGGGTTCTCGAAGCACAAGCCCGCTCTTCCTCTCTATACCGCCGAGGATGCCGAACGGGCTCTCGAGTCTCTGTCCCCGGTGGCGTTCGGCGAATGGCGCGAGCTCCCACACGGTGTCCGGGTTCGGTTCAGCCGGGCCGGCCACATCCTCGGGGCCGCCTGTGTCGAATGCGAGTGGAACGGTACGAAGCTCGTCTTCTCGGGCGATCTCGGGCGCTACAATGACCCTATGATGGTCGACCCGACCCCAATCGGGGAAGCCGACTACATCGTCGTGGAATCGACCTACGGCGATCGCCGCCATGGGACCGACGACGTGCAGACGGTATTGGGCGATGTCATCGAGCGCACGGTGAACCGGGGCGGCACCGTCATCATTCCGGCCTTTGCGGTCGGGCGCGCTCAAGCGCTCCTGTACCATCTAGAGCGGCTGAAGGCGGCAGGTCGATTGGCGAACGTCCCGATCTTTCTCAACAGCCCGATGGCCGCAGATGCGAGCGAGATCCTCTGCAATCACATGGAGGATCAGAAGCTGTCGGCCGCCGAATGCCGGGCGGCTTGCGGGATTGCCACTTACGTGCGGACCGTCGAGGCATCCAAGGCGCTGAACGAGAACCCTGTGCCGAAGGTGATCGTCTCGGCAAGCGGCATGGCGACCGGAGGGCGCGTCCTGCACCATTTGAAACGCTATGCGCCCGATCCGCGCAACACGATCCTGTTCGCCGGGTTCCAGGCGGTCGGAACGCGAGGGGCGGCCATGGTTGCCGGCGCGGGGACCATCAAGATCCACGGTGCGTACATTCCCGTGCGGGCCGAGGTGCAGAATCTCTCAATGCTGTCCGCCCACGCCGATGCCGACGAGATCCTGCGGTGGCTCCGCAACTTCCGCCAACCGCCACGCATGACCTTCATCACCCATGGCGAACCTTCCGCATCGGACGCCCTGCGCCTGCGCATCCAGGACGAGTTGGGCTGGCCCTGCACGGTGCCCGAGCACCTTGAACGAGCGGATCTGACATGAGCCCCAACATGCAGGCCTCCCTCGCCTCGCGCTCCGACGTTGCAACCAGCGTGCTCAAAGCAAGGCGGCTGGGAGTGCACACGCATCAGGAGGCCGTGGTGTTCATGCGCACCGACTGCCATGTCTGCCGTTCGGAGGGGCTCGCGCCACGCTCCCGGGTTCTGCTCCAGGCCGGGGACCGAGAGGCGATCGCGACCCTCTATCAAGTGTCGGCGGATTTGCTCGCCCCCGACGAGGCGGGCTTGTCCGAAGCCGCATGGCAGCGTCTCGGCCTGGCGGAGGGCGAGCCGATCCTGGTCCGCCATCCCGATCCCGTGGAGTCCCTGCACAGCGTGCGGCGACGGATCTACGGCGGCCGCTTGGATGAACCCGCTCTGCACGCGATCATCGGCGATGTGGTGAAGGGGCGATATTCCGACGTCGAGCTGTCGTCCTTCATCACTGCCTGCGCCGCGCGGCCGCTCGACGAGGGCGAGACGGTGGCGCTCACCCGTGCCATGGTCGACGTCGGGGACCGCCTGAACTGGCCGAACGGACCGATCCTCGACAAGCACTCGGTCGGCGGATTGCCCGGCAACCGAACGACCCCGATCATCGTCGCGATCGTGGCGGCGCATGGACTCACCATGCCAAAGACCTCGTCCCGGGCGATCACGTCGCCGGCGGGGACCGCCGACACCATGGAGACGATGGCGCCCGTCGACCTGGACATTCCGGCGATGCGGCGCGTCGTGGAGCGGGAAGGCGGCTGTATCGTCTGGGGCGGCTCCGTGCGCCTGAGCCCGGCCGACGACATCCTGATCCAGGTCGAGCGGGCGCTCGACATCGACAGCGAGGGGCAACTGGTCGCGTCCATCCTCTCCAAGAAGATCGCGGCGGGCGCGTCGCATCTGGTGCTCGACATGCCCGTCGGCCCCACGGCGAAGGTGCGGAGCGCGGAGGCCGCCCAGGCGCTGTCGCGTCGCCTGTCCGATGTCGCCAGCCTGTTCGGCCTGACCACCACCGTCGTCCTGTCGGACGGAACGCAGCCGGTCGGGCGGGGCATCGGGCCCGCTCTCGAGGCCCGGGATGTCCTGGCCGTGCTCCGGCAGACGGCGCATGCTCCGGAGGATCTCAAGCTGCGGGCGTGCGCCCTGGCCGGCGCACTGTTGGAGCTCGGCGGACGGGCACCGCATGGCCAAGGGGCGTTCCTGGCGGGGCGCACGGTCGACGACGGCCGCGCCTGGGCGAAGTTTCAGCGCATCTGCGAGGCACAGGGCGGCTTGAGGACGCCGCCTGTTGCGAGCCAGCAGCGGCCCCTGCTTGCCCAGGCGAGCGGCCGGATCAGTCTCGTCGACAACCGCAAGATCGCCAAACTGGCAAAACTGGCGGGCGCACCGGAAGGGAAGGCGGCCGGCGTCGAGCTTCATGTTCGTCTGGGAGACGAGGTTCGGGCCGGAGAGCCCCTGTGCACCCTGCATGCAGAGACCGTGGGCGAACTGAATTATGCGCTCGACTACGCGGCATCCTCGAGCGCCATCATCGGGGTCGAGGCATGACCGACGTTCTGGTTATGGCATTGCCGGGGAACGAGGCGCTGGCCCAATTGCTCGCACACCGGCTTGATGCCGACCTGGGAACGCTTGAGACCCGCCGTTTCCCGGATGAAGAAACCTACGTCCGCTTCAGGGTCGACCCAAAAGGACGGTCGCTGATCCTCGTCTGCACGCTGGACCGTCCCGACCCGAAATTCCTCTCGCTCGCGTTCGCGGCTGCGGCCGCACATGATTTGGGCGCGGCGAGCGTGGGCCTCGTCGCGCCTTATCTCGCCTATATGCGCCAGGATAAACGCTTCCACGAGGGCGAAGCGGTAACCTCCACCACCTTCGCACGGCTGCTCTCGTCCGGGATCGACTGGCTTGTCACCATCGATCCGCACCTCCATCGCCACAAGATCCTCGATGAGCTCTACCTGATCCCCAATCGCGTCGGACATGCGGCACCGTTTATGGCAGACTGGATCCGGGCGAACGTGCAACGCCCACTCATCATCGGCCCCGACGTCGAAAGTGAACAATGGGTCGCGGAGGTCGCAACACGCGCGGGTGCCCCTTTCCGGGTTCTCCGCAAGGAGCGTCGCGGCGACCGCGATGTTGAAATCACCGTCCCTGATCTCGGGGAAGTCTCCGATCAGACGCCCGTGCTCGTCGACGACATCATCTCGTCGGGCCAGACGATGCTGGAGACTGCAAGGCAGCTCAAGGAGCAGGGCCTAGCGGCGCCCGTCTGCGTCGCCGTGCATGCCATTTTTGCCGATGGAGTTTACGCGGCGCTCCAGGATGTTGCCGCCTTGGTCGCCACGACCAACGCGGTTCCGCACCAATCCAACGCGATCGATGTCGCACCGCTGCTGGCCAATCTGGCCCAGGACCTCTATGCCGCGACACGGGGAGGACAGGCTCAAGGTCCACGGCTGGGGCGGGCCGTGCCGGACTGCCGTGGAGGCAGGTGACTGAGGACATTCAGACATCCGGCCCGAAACCAGTGCGGGCCGGGAACGAAGGCTGCGATGGACGGGAGCGTCTTCACTGCACAGGACCTGACAAAGATCTACCGGACCGGCGAAGTCGAGGTGCGTGCCTTGCGGGGCGTCAGCTTCGAGATCGCGGCCGGAGAGGTGGTCGTCCTGCTCGGACCCTCCGGCAGCGGCAAGTCCACGTTGCTCAACATCATGGGTGGGCTCGACCAGGCCACGAGCGGCCGATTGTTCTTCAAGGACCTCGATCTCACCACGCTTGACGACCGCGGCCTGACCGCCTACCGCCGGCGCCATGTCGGCTTCGTGTTCCAGTTCTACAACCTCGTCCCGAGCCTCACGGCCTACGAGAACGTCGCGCTGGTGACCGAGATCTCCGAGAACCCCATGCGCCCCGAGGAGGCCCTCGCGCTGGTCGGGCTCGAAGCACGGATGGATCACTTTCCCGCCCAGCTCTCGGGCGGCGAGCAGCAGCGCGTCGCCATCGCCCGGGCCATCGCCAAGCGGCCGGAGGTGCTGCTGTGCGACGAGCCGACCGGCGCCCTGGACTCTAGGACCGGCATCCGGGTGATCGAGGCCCTGCTGGGCATCAACGCCCAGCTCGGGACCACGACCCTGATCATCACGCACAACGCCGGCATCCAGGAGGTCGCCGACCGCGTGTTCTTCTTCGCCGACGGTCAGATCTCCCGGGAGGTCAGGAACGAGACCCGCCGGGCGGCGGCCGAGCTTACCTGGTGATCCGATGCGGGCGCTCGACATCAAGCTGTTCCGAGATCTCCGACGGCTCTGGGCCCAGGCGCTCGCCATCGCGCTCGTGATTGCCGGCGCTGTCGCCACGCTCGTGATGTCCGTGGGCTCCTACCGCTCGCTCGACGAGACCCGCACGGCCTACTATGAACGCTACCAGTTCGCCGACGTGTTCGCCTCGGTGCGGCGGGCTCCCATGAGCTTGGCGGCTCAAATTGCTGAGATCCCCGGTGTCGCTGCCGTTGACGCGCGCATCGCCAAGCTCGCCCTGCTCGACATTCCGGGCTTCCGCGAGCCCGCGACCGGCCAGTTCATCTCGCTGCCGGAGCCCGGCAGGTCCCATCTCGATCAGCTTTATGTCCGGTCCGGACGGCTGCCGGAGCCCGGGAGTGTCGAGGAGGTCGCGATCAGCGAGAGCTTCGCGAATGCCCACGGCTTCGTCCCCGGGGCGCGCTTCTCGGCAATCCTGAACGGCCGCAAGCGCGAGCTTACTGTGGTCGGGATCGCGCTGTCGCCCGAGTTCATCTACGCGATCGGCCCCGGCGACATTATGCCGGACGACCGCCGCTTCGGCATCGTGTGGATGCCGGAGAAGGCGCTGGCTGGCGCCTTCGATCTCGACGGCGCATTCTCCTCGGTCGCCGCGAAACTGCTGCGGAATGCCTCCGAACGGGAGGTGCTCCTCCGCCTCGACGCGTTGCTGGACCGCTACGGCGGCCAAGCGGCCTATGGGCGCAATGACCAGACCTCGCACGCCTTCCTCGACCACGAGCTCGACATGCTCAACAACATGAGCCGCACCCTGCCGCCGATCTTCCTGCTGGTGGCGGCGTTCCTGGTCAACCTGACCCTCGACCGCCTGGTAGCGCTCGAACGCGAGCAGGTCGGGCTGTTCAAGGCATTGGGCTACGGCAATCTCGCGATCGCGTCGCACTACCTCAAGTTCGTCCTGGCTCTTGTCCTGATCGGGATCGTCATCGGCAGTCTCGTCGGGACTTGGCTCGGGAGCCTCATCACCAGCCTGTTCGGCGACTATTTTCGCTTTCCGTTTCTCCTCTTCAGCAAGAGCCCCGACGTCTATCTCATGGCGGCCGTGGCGAGCCTCGCCGCCGGGACCCTGGGCGCTGCCCGAGCCCTCCGGGGTGTCGTCGCCTTGGCACCGGCGGTCGCGATGCAGCCGCCCGCTCCGCCGCAGTTCAGGCATCTGCTCCCTCTCAATTTCCGGATGAACCGCCTGCTGTCGCAGCCGGCCATCATGATGCTGCGGGGCATCGCCCACCATCCCTTCCGCGCGGGGTTCACCGTGCTGGGGATGGCGCTTGCCACCGCGATCCTGATCGTGTCGCTCTTCACCCGGGACACCATGGAGCAGTTGATCGACGTCACGTACTTCATGGCCGATCGCCAGGACGCGACGGTGAGCTTCACGGAGAAGCGTCCGCGGGACGTGGTGTATCAGGTCGCCGGTCTGCCCGGCGTGATCACGGCCGAACCGTACCGTGAGGTGCCCGTGCGGATCAGGCACCGCAATGTCGAGCGCCGGATCATGATCAGCGGCCGGCCGGCCGATGCGGATCTCAGCCGGATCATCGATGAGAACCTGCGTCCCGTGGTGCTGCCGGAGAGCGGGCTGGCGATCTCCGCCATGCTGGCGCAGATTCTCGGCGTGCAGGTGGGCGATGATGTCGAAGTCGACCTGCTCGACGGCCAGCGCAGGACGGTGACCCTGCCCGTTGCTTCCCTGGTCGAGGACTACTTCGGCATCAGGGGCATGATGAACGCCGACGCCCTGTCGCAGCTGATGCGGGAGGCGCCGGTCGTCAACAGCGTCCACCTGGCGCTGGACGAGAGCCGGCTCGATGCCCTCTACGACACCATCAAGGAGCTGCCGTCGGTCAGCGGCTTGGCGCTCCAACGCGTTTCGCTTGCGAACTTCCGCGCATCGCTGGCCGTGCTCGTGACCACGATGGCCAGCATCTACACCGGGCTGGCCGCCATCATCGCGTTCGGGGTCGTCTACAACAGCGCCCGGATCTCGCTCTCGGAGCGGGCGCGCGAGCTGGCAAGCCTACGCGTCCTCGGCTTCACCCGGGGGGAGGTCCTGCGTATCCTGTTCTTCGAGCTGGCCCTGCTGACGCTGGTCGCGCAGGTCCCGGGGTGGATGATGGGCTACGGCTTGGCGTGGATCATGAAGACGAACCTGGCCGGCGAGCTGATGCGGGTCCGCCTGGTGGTGGAGAACTCCACCTATGTGCTCGCCAGTGCGGTCGTGCTGGCCGCGGCCGTTCTGTCCGCTCTCGTTGTTCGCCGCCGCGTCCACCGGCTCGACCTCGTGGCCGTTCTCAAGACGCGGGATTAGGCCATGCGCGGGATTTGGCTCAAACGGGTGGCCGGAACACTGATCCTTGCAGGGGCGGCGGCCGGGATCGGATGGTTCGCGTGGCCTCGCCCGATTCCCGTGGATCTCGCACGGGCGATGCTCGGGCCGATGGAGGTGACGGTCGATGACGACGCCCGGACGCGCGTGCGCCACATCTACACTGTCTCCGCGCCCGTGGCCGGGAGGGTCCTGCGCATCTCCCATCCCGCCGGGCATCACGAGACCTCCCTCCACGTCGGCGATCAGGTCACCGCAGGTGAGACGGTCGTGGCCGTCATGCAGCCGACCCTGCCGAGCTTTCTCGACATCCGATCGCGCGAGGAGTTGCAGGCGGCGGTCACGGCGGCTGACGCGGCCGTGAAGCTGGCGGAGGCGGAGGTGCGCCGGATCGAGGCCGCGCTCGACTTTTCCCGCGACGAGCTCCGGCGGGCCCAGACGCTGGTCCGCACGGGCGCGATCTCGTCTCGGGCATTGGACAAGGCCCAATTCGACGTCGACACCAACGAGGCGGCCCTCGCGAGCGCGGAGGCCCAGCTCGATGTCCGCCGCAGCGAGCAGGCAGTTGCAGCCGCGCGGCTGATCGATCCCTCAGGCGCATCGGAGCCGACGAACCCGAACTGCTGCATCGAGGTCCGGGCCCCCGTGACAGGGCGCATTCTCAAAATCATCCAGGAGAGCGAAGCGGTGGTTCTGCCTGGGACGCCTTTGCTCGACATCGGCGATCCGCGCGATCTCGAAGTGGCGGCGGATCTGCTTTCGACGGACGCGGTGCAGGTGAAGCCAGGAGCGCCGGTGCGGATCGACGGCTGGGGCGGGCCACCGCTGCGCGGACGGGTGACGCGAGTCGATCCGGCCGGCTTCGTCAAGGTCTCGGCGCTCGGCATCGAGGAACAGCGGGTGAGCACCGTGATCGACTTCGTCGATCCGCCCGAGGCGTGGAGCGCCCTCGGGCATGACTTCCGTGTCGTGGTCCATGTGACGACATGGGGCGCCGACAACGTTCTGACGGTGCCTGTCAGCGCCCTGTTCCGAAGCGGGGAGGAATGGGCGGTGTTCACCGTAAAGGACGGCCGGGCCCGCACCGCTCCTGTCCGGATCGGGCACCGCAACAGCCGCCAGGCCGAGGTTCTGTCCGGGCTGTCGGCCGGGGATTCGGTCGTGCTGCATCCGAGCGACCGGATCAGGGACGGAGTGGCCGTCTCGGAACGCGATGCCCGATGAGGGAGCATCGAAGGAGACATGATGGACGAGCCGACCGGCGAGAGGGGAACTACACCGCTCGCGGCGTCCTCGTGCCGTCAGGGCCGTCGATCTCGCGGCCTTGGGGCCATGGCACCATTGCGACGACCCACAGGCCGATGAGGTTCGCCAGCGGAACGAGCGCGATCACCGACCAGAACGGCGAGAACCCCATCCGCTGGAGGATGCGGCCTGTCGGATAAAGAACCAGCGCCGCAAGGACCACGAGGACGACCCAGTGCAAGGAAGTCCATGGTCCCATCATCGTCCAAGACCCCATCATCATGTCAGAGCCGAACATCATGTCGGACCCTCCCGATTGAGCGCAGTTCAGGGCAACTGCAACCTGATGCATGATAGCACCGCCGGCGTCGGTGGGCCGATGTTTCGATGACGTGAATTGATATTCTTCAAGCACTTGCCGGTCGATTGCTGTATTCTATGGGTGCCATGTGGAGAGGCAGCTTGCGATGTCGGCATCAAGGCATCTCCCGACGGTCGTCTCACGGTTCCTGTCCCATTCCGCTCCGCTTCTCGCGGCAGCGGTTGTCACCGTGTCCCAGCCGCATCCGGTCCACGCACAGGTGCTTTCCCCCTCGCAGGAGACCTCCGACCTGGTCGTGTACCTGGGGGTGATGCCGGCGCAGCTCATTCGTGGCCATCCGCCGAGTCACGCCGAGGCATCCATGCACGGCGGGGCGCCGTCGGCCGGGGACCAGCACATCGTGGTCGCCGTCTTCGACAAGGCGAGCGGGGCCCGGATCGAGAACGCGGACGTCACGGCGGTCGTGTCCGGCCTCGGCCACGTGGGCACGACCCGGGTGCGGCTCGACCCCATGCAGATCGCCGGCACCGTTACCTACGGCGGGTTCGTTCCGATGTCGGGCAACGACCGGTACACCATCGCCGTCGAGATCCGTCGCCCCGGTGCCGGTTCACCGGAGGCCGCGCAATTCACGTACGTGAGCCAGGCCCCCTAGACCCGTCACGAGGTCCGGTCCGGCGTGATCCAGGAGTGGACGGGGAGGAGGCAAGCCCATGCCTGAAACTAGGTTCTCCGCATTGAGCCGGAACCACGCCTGGATGTGTCCTGCCCTCGCGCTGCTGCTTGCCGCGGCGGTGTTGATGCTGTTCGGCCTGTCGGTGTGGACCGCCCTCGTCGCCGCATTGCTCCTCGCCTGTCCCGCAATGGTCGTCTGGGGGCTATTCGCGGCGGCCCGGGATTCGCGCGGGCGTAACAAGGCGGCGGCCACGACATGCTGTGTCGACCCGTCACCGTCGAAACCGGGGGATGAGATCATGCCAAAGGCAATTCTGCTTGCGGCGGCGGTCGGGGCGAGCCTGGTCCTCGGAGGAACCGCCCAAGCCCATTGTGACGCTATCGGCGGTCCCGTGACCACGGCAGCCGTACGGGCGCTCGACACCAACAACGTCCATGCCGTCCTGCCCTATGTCCCGGCCTCCGCCGAGCCGGAGCTGACGGCCACCTTCACGCAGGCCATGACCGTGCGGGCCGGCGGGCCTGACGCCAAGGCGCTCGCCGACCGCTTCTTCATGGAGACAGCCGTGCGGCTGCACCGGGCGGGGGAGGGCGCGCCCTACACCGGCCTCAAGCCGGCGGACACCGATTTCGGCCCGGCGATCCCCGCCGCCGAGCAGGCGCTGGCCACCGGCAAGGTCGAGCCGCTCCTGGAGTTCCTCTCGCGCGAGATCGAGCACGGCGTGCGCGAGCGCTTTGCCCACGCGGCCGGCGACAAGCCCAAGGAGCCGACGGGTGCGGCGGAGGTGCCCGCAGCCCGTGAGCATGTCCAAGAGGAACTCGGGTTCATCGGCTACGTGGAGGCGATCTACTTGGCGACGAAAGGCAGCGGTCACGCGGCAGGACCGGCCGCCGCCGAAGCCTGCAGACATTAGGAGCCCTGCCATGAACCGAGTTGCCGATAAAGTCGTGATTGTAACCGGCGCCGCCCTCGGTCTCGGCCGCGCCTCCGCAATGATGTTGGCGCGCGAGGGAGCCAAAGTCGTGCTCACCGACATCAGGGATGCCGAAGGCGAAGCGGCGGCTCTATCGATCCGTGAGGTCGGCGGTGAGGCGCTTTACCTGCACCACGACGTCTCCAGCGAGCCGCAGTGGCAGCAGGTCATGGCAGAGACGCTGGGTCGGTTCGGCCGTCTCGATGTTCTGGTCAACAACGCGGGCGTTGCCGATGGCTGTCCTCCCGAGGAGGAAACGCTCGAGCACTGGCGCCGGTTGATGAGCGTCAACCTGGAAGGGGTTTTCCTGGGGACGAAGCATGCGATCCGGACCATGAAGGCGCGAACGCCGCCCGGCGGTGCGATCATCAACCTGTCCTCGATCGCCGGCATGATTGGCATTCCCGATCTCGGCGCCTACTGCACCTCGAAGGGCGGGGTTCGGCTCTACACCAAATCGGTCGCGCTCTACTGCGCCAAAGCCGGCTTGAACATCCGGGTGAATTCCATCCACCCCGGGTACATCTGGACGCCGATGGTGGAGAACTACCTGGCTCAGCATGGAGATGTGGAAGAGGGCCGCGGGGCCGCAGACGCCCTGCACCCGCTCGGTCATATCGGGGAGCCGGACGACATTGCCTATGGTGTGGTCTATCTTGCCTCGGACGAGTCCAAGTTCATGACAGGCGCCGGACTGGTCATTGATGGTGGCTATACCATCCAGTGAACTTATCTTGGTCGGAGGTCGCCGGAAGGTCCGGTTCTGACCTTAGGGTTCGCGGCGGCAGGGACGGAGCCTTGAGAGAGCAGCGCTGCGCACCATGGAGGTGGACCATGCGGATCCGGCACACTGTGATAGGCTTTTGGATCGGTCTCGGGATGGCCATTCCGTCCGGGGCACGTGCGCAGGTAGAGCAATACAACGTCTGTTGGGGGCAGGACGAGAAGCAGTGCCGGGACCAGAGCGTCACCCCCGATCAGACGTTCTTCGCCTGCGAGACGGCGGGGCACCAGGGCTACAGTTCCGAATACGTCTGCCAGAGCCTGTGCAAGAAGCCCAACCAGACCGGATCTTGCGAGACCTTCATCCGGTACGGGAGAGGGGGCGGCCAATGCGGCTACATCTGGACCCACGTGCATTGCTACTGAAGCACCCCGACGGGGAGGAGCCGCCATGGCCGACATTACGCAAATCCAGCTCCGGCTGGTGACCGCCTCCGCCTCCGGACGGCCTGGCGGATCGGAAGGGGACATCTTCCTCGGGATCGCCGGGCGCGAGTTTGCCGTCGGGGATGGCAGGGGCCAACTCAGGCACGAAGACGACGGCACCTACATGTTCGGTGAGGGCGCCTCGGTTCCCGACGCCGAGTTCAACGACCCGCGCAGCCCGCAACTGGATACGTTGAACGTCTACAAGTTTCCCACCTACATCCGGTTCGAGCCGCGCACCCCTGACGACAACTGGCTGCTGAGCCTCGTGGAGGTGATCGTCCGATCGCCCGAGGCGGATGAGATCTGCATCGAGATCGGCCCGGTCGGTGCGGGTCAATTCTGGCTGGGCCAGACCCGTGGCAAGATCGTCCATCTGTGGCCGCCCGAACCTCTGCCAGGGGCGGCATCCCGTGAGGACTGATCAAGGGCCAGGCATCGTTTCCTCCGAAAGCACGACTCTTGGGCGTCCGTAGGCCAGATCGAACGCGCGTTCCTCCCAGGCATCCCGGATCTTCCGGTTAGCCTCGATCACCCGGGTGACGTCCTCGAACCAAGCGGCCTCGGCCGCCTTGAACGGGTTGTCATCGGGAAGGGGCCGGTGCCGCTCGTCGACGGGAGAGGCAAGGGCTTCAACAGCCTTCATCCAGGGACTGACGGACGCGGCAAACATGTAACGGCTCACCCGCATGGGATGCATCCACTCGCAGGCCGCCGCGGACCACGGCGTTACCGCGGCCTGCACCCAGGGGCTGACGAAGGTCCGGTAGGCCTGCTCGGTCGCCTCGGAGATTTCTCGGACGCGCTCGAAGGAGGTCCGTGGGTAGTCGAACCGCAGATCCTCGACGCGCCGCTCCTCGAACGTGACCTCCGCCGAACCAGCGACCTTCATCTCGTAAAGGCCGGGTGCCAACGCCTCAATCCTCGGCAGGCTCTCCAGAATCGCGCGATGCTCCAAATTCGCCACCTTCGCGGAGACAAAGATCCCGAGATGCCCAACGTGCGGGTTGGTCAGGTAGACAATCCGCTGCTCAGCCTGCTTGAGGTCCTCGGTGGAGGCATACACCACCGGGATCCAGCCCAGCGCCTGGTGGGGCGGAGTGATGTTGTCGCCATAGGAGGCGAAGATCACCAGCGGGTTCCGGATCCGGCGCAGGTCGATATGGCACCCGGGACAGACCTGTACCAGGCCCTGCTCGAGGCGGTTGCCGACGAACAGATTCTCGACGACGGCGAGGATCTCCTCGCGGCTCAGGAAATAGAAGCCGTTCCACCAGCGCTCGAACTCCAGGAACCGCTCGCGCTCGCTCTCGATGTGGGCGAACAGGTTGGCATACTTCTCCCAGATCGCCTCCGGCTTGAGGTTCTCGAAGTTCTGGACGAGCCAGGCGCCGTCGAAGCGTCCCTGGCCGAGATCGGCGAGCAGGTGGACGAGCCACGCGCCGCCGACGAAGCCGCCGGCGATCCGCATCGGGTTGATGCCGGATTCCCCGGCCCAGTAGGACAGGGGCGAGCCGTTGAGGACGGCCGGCCCGACGAGACCGGCGCAGTCGGCCGCCAGGATCGTGATCGCCCATCCGGCCTGGCAGTTTCCGTACAGGATCGGCGCCTGCCCGTTGTGGCGACCGGAAACCTCTTGGACGAAGCGCCGGAGCGTACCGAGGACATCGAGCAGGGTCTGCCCGGGGACAGGCTCCGGCCCGAAAGCCCCGAAGTACACCGGATGTCCCGCTCGCAGCGCCAGGCCGACCTCCGAGTCGCGCTTGAAGCCGCCAATGCCCGGCCCATGCCCGGCGCGCGGGTCGAACACGACGACCGGGGGCTTTGCGGCGTCGAGGCAATCCTCCAGACAATCTTCACCAACGCGGGTAATCCGCAGGAGGGAATAGTTCGTCGGACGTTCGAGGCGGCGGGCATCGAGGACAACCTCGTAATCGAAGTCGAGGAGCGGCGGCTTTCCGGCCCGCTCGTGCGCCAGCATGTTGTCGGCCCGCTGCCGGAGCGTGTCCCAGAACAGGATCGAGCGTTCGGCGGCGTCCCTGACATAGGCGGCAAGATCCCCGAATGTGGTCACAGGATCCGCCGGAGCGGTCGCGGTGTCGGAGGATGCCGGGCGGCGGGGCCGGGTGGGTTCGGACGGAGCGTGCTGCTCGGCCCCGGCCTGGAGGCTACTCACAACCTGAATCTGTGCCCGGCGCTTCCGCGTGGCTGAGGGGGCAGCCGATTTCGGCTGGGTGGATGCCATCGCGCTCTCCTCTCGTCGAAGCCGTAGCCGATCTGCCCCGGGGTCCCTTGATTGGGATCAACGAGCGCTGCCGTGCGCTACTTTCCCCTCTGAATCCTGACGACACTGAGTTGCCCATTGACGCGGTCCGCCTGGAACCGGACCTTGTCGCCGGCTTTCACGCCCTTGAGAACTGCTGGATCCTGGATGCGAAACACCATCGTCATCGGGTCCATGTTGAGGTTCGGGATCGGCCCGTGATCGATGGTGATCTTGCCGGCACTCGGATCCACCTTCTCGACCGTGCCGGTCACCATCGGCAAATTCGCAGCGGCTGCGGGCTGGGCAGGAGCCTGTGATGGAGCCGCTTGGGTTCGGCCCGTCTCGATCCTCACGACGGAGATCTGCCCATTCACGCGGTCGGCCTGGAACCGCACCTTGTCACCTTCCTTCACTCCCAGGAGCAGGGCAGGGTCTTGGGCGCGGAACACCATCGTCATGGCATCCATGTTGAGGTTCGGGATCGGGCCGTGATCGAGCGTGATCTTGCCGGCGCCTGCATCGACCTTCTCGACGGTGCCCGAGACCGTGGGGAGTGGGCTGGCGGGAGCCTGCGCGGCGGGTTGCGCCGGAGCGGCGGCCTGGACCTCCGGGGCGGACGCGGTCGTTCGGTCCAGCGGCCCGGAGCCGTGCGGCGGCTGGTCCGCCTTGGCGCGGTAATCCGCCTGGCGGTTGCGGACCTGCCAATCCTTGAGATCGGAAACCTGCTTCTGCTGCTCATCGATGAACTGCTGGGCCATCCGGCGGAGCTGTTCGTCGGCGCCATGCTCCAATTGTGTCCGAGCGAGGAAGATCAGGTCCTCATGATGGGCGATGACGAGCGCAGCGAAATCCCTGTCAGGATCGCCCGTGAGCCTCATATCCTTGAAGCGGTCATCCATGACCTCGCGGACCCGCTCGTAGGCCGCCTGCGCTCCTTTGGCGGGCTGTGCATGCGCAATCTGGCCGGGGCCGATAGCGACGCCAGCCAGGATGGCTCCAAGGACAGTGAGGGTGACGGTCAGGCGTTTCATGGCGGTCTCTTTCTTGAAGCGGGATGGCTGCCCCGCGGAACGGCGACCCTCGGACGCGGTTTGCGGGGCGGCGTAGGCCTTACGAGCCTTTCTTGATCGAGGTCACGGAGATCTGGCCGTTCACCCGGTCGGCGGTGAACTGCACCTTGTCGCCGGCCTTGAGGCCCTTGAGCAGGTTCGGATCCTGGGCCCGGAACACCATCGTCATGGCGTCCATGTTCAGGTTCGGAATGGCGCCATGGTCGATGGTGATCTTGCCCGCGGCCGTGTCGACCTTCTCGACCGTGCCGGAGACAGTCGGCAGGCTCTGGGCGAGGGCTGCGCCCGAGAGGCTCAGGGCGGCGATCAGGCTGATGGCGATACGCTTCATAACAATACTCCTTCGGATGGTGAGGTGGGAGAGGGGGCCGTCACTTGACGACGACGGTGCCGTGCATGCCGGACTCGTAATGGCCCGGAATCAGGCAGGCGAACTCGAAGGTGCCGGGTTTGGTGAAGCGCCAGACGATCTCGTTGGAACCCTTCGGCGCCAGACGCTTCCCGTTGGGGTCGTCGTGCTCCATGTCCGGGTTCTGCTCCATGGCGATCTTGTGCTTGGCGTTGTGCTCGATGGTGTCGAGCATGAACTCGTGGTCCGTCTTGCCGTGATTCCTGAGTACGAACTTCACCTGTTCGCCGCGCTTGATCTCGACCTGATTGGGTTCGAAGAGCATCTTGGCGTCGTCGGTCTCCTTCATGGAGACCTCGATGGTCTTGGCCACGGGCTTCTTCGGGTCGCCCGGCTCGCCGGCCGCGAACGTCCGGTGGCTGTGCCCGGCCGGACCGGGGCTGGCGAGGGCCAAGCCCGCCGAGAGGGCCAACGCCGCGGCACCGGCAAGGATGGATAGGCGAAACGTCATCGATGTCTCCTTCGTCCGTTTCTGGTCTTGATCAGTGATTGTCATGGCCGCCCGCCGTGCGGACGGGGCGCTTGCGGGGATCGACGGCGTGGAACTCCGCCGCCTCGACGCCGCTGTCGGGCGCGGGTGCACGAACGGGTTCGGCGAGCTTCTCGCCCGTCCACTCGTAGGCGACCGTCCCCTCCGGATGCTTGTACCAGCCCGGATCCTTGTAATCGTCATGGGCAAGGCCCGGCCGGACCTTCACGACCGAGAACATGCCGCCCATCTCGACGGGGCCGAACTGGGCGAAGCCCGTCATCATCGGCAGGGTGTTGTCGGGGAGCGGCATCTCCATGGACCCCATCTCGCCCATGCCGTTCGAGCCCATCGGCATGTAGCCCGGAGCGATCTTCTTCATGGCGGGCGCGGTCTTCTTCATGTTCACGCCGATGTAGGTTTTCACGTCGTGACCCATGGCGTTCATGGTGTGATGCGACTTGTGGCAGTGGATCGCCCAGTCACCCGGCGCATCGGCCACGAACTCGAAGGCGCGCATCTGCCCGACCGCCACATCGACGGAGACCTCCGGCCATTGCGCCGCCTCCGGTACCCAGCCGCCGTCCGTGCCCGTGACCTTGAAGTCGTAGCCGTGCATGTGGATCGGGTGGTTGGTCATCGTCAGGTTGCCGAACCGGACCCGCACCTTGTCGCCCTGGCGCACCACGAGCGGATCGATCCCCGGGAACACGCGCGAGTTCCAGCACCAGAGATTGAAGTCGAGCATCGTGTTGACCTTCGGCACGTAGCTGCCGGCCTCGATGTCGAAGGCGTTGAGCAGGAACACGAAGTCGCGGTCGACGCGACGCTCGGCCGGGTCGCGCGGATGCACGACGAAGAAGCCCATCATGCCCATGGCCATCTGGACCATCTCGTCCGAGTGCGGGTGGTACATGAAGGTGCCGGACTTCTGGCAGATGAACTCGTACACGAAGGTCTTGCCCGGCGGGATGTGCGGTTGGGTCAGGCCGCCGACCCCGTCCATGCCGTTCGGGAGGAGCTGGCCGTGCCAGTGCACCGCCGTGTTCTCTGGCAGCTTGTTGGTGACGAAGATGCGCACCTTGTCGCCCTGAACCGCCTCAATGGTCGGTCCCGGCGACTGACCGTTGTAGCCCCACAGGTGCGCCTTCATGCCGGGTGCCATCTCGCGCACGACGGGCTCGGCGACGAGATGGAACTCCTTCCAATCGCCGTTCTGCCGCCAGGGCAGGGTCCAGCCGTTGAGGGTGACGACCGGCTGGTAGTCCGGGCCGCTGTTCGGGTAGAGCGGCGGCTGCATGGTGGCCTCGGTCATGATCGGCGCCTCGGGCAGGCCCGCGGCCTGAGTGCGTCCGCTGACCATGGAGGCACCGGCGAGAGCCAAGCCTCCGGCGCCGAGAAAACCCCTGCGTGAGAGATCGGTCATTGCGTGTCTCCTTGTCAGTGCCCGCCACCGCCGCCAGAGGCGGCAGCCACGGCTTGTCCGCCGCCTTCGCCGCCGCTGCCGGCCCCGCCGCCGACGAGGGCGGCCTTGAGGTCGGTGGCGGCGATCCAGAAGTCGCGGCGGGCGTTGATGGCGTCGACGTTGCTGAGGATGCGGGTGCGGGCGTCGATGATGAGCTGGCTCACGTCGACGAGCATGCCGCTGTATTGCAGGGTCGCCTCGTCCTGGATGCGCTTCTGCAAGGGCAGGACGCGTCCCTGATAATGGCGGGCGAGGTCGTAGTGGCCGCGGTAGCGCAGGTAGGCCTCGCGCGCCTCGGAGCGCACGTTCACCGCCCGCTCCGCCAGGCGGTTGGCGGCGGCCATGTAGGTCTCCTGGGCATTGCGCACCCCCACCGCGCCGAAGTCGAAGATCGGGATCGTGAACTCGACCTCGAGACCCCGGCGCTTGATCGCGTCGCGTTCGACCTCGACGCCGCCGTTGTCGTTGACGAGCAGTGCAGTGGTGCGCTCGTAGCTGGATAGGCCGGCGAGTTCGATGTCGGAGACGAAGCGGGTGGCATTCGTCAGGCCGAATTGACGGGCGGTCGCGTCGAGGTCGTGGCGCAAGGCCTGGAGATCGACACGCCGCTCGAGCGCCCGGCGCTCGATGTCCTGGGCCGAGGCGATGCGGGCGGGCAGAGCCGGGAGCGAATTCGGCAGGCGGAAGTCGATGTCCCGCCCCCACAGTCCGAGCTGCCGGATCAGGCGCTCGCGGGCGACCTTCTGCTCGATCCGGGCGCGGGCGAGCTGGGCGCCGAGTTCCTGGTAGAAGGCATGCTCGCGGGCCTGTTCCAGCTTGTTGAGCGCCCCGCTCTCGCCGAGCTGCGTGGCGAGCTCGGAGGCGGTCTCGGCGGTGCCGAGAGCCTGTTGCATGAAGGCCACCTGCTGGTTGGCCGCAATGGCCCGGTAGTACTCGCGACGGGTCTCGGCGGCGAGCCGCAGCACGGTCTCGGCGGTGCGGAACTGGGCGGCGCGGAAGCGCTGCTCGGCGACGGCGGTCCGGGCGGGCAGGGTGGCGAGCTCGAAGAGCCCGATCAGGATTTGGCGCTCGACCTCCAGCTCCAGGCTCCCGCCGAGGCGGGACAGGGACACCGTCGGGCTCGGCGGCAGGCTCGTCTGGACGTAGTCGGCCTCCGAGACCCCAAGCTCATTGAATGCGGCCTGCAGGCCCCTGTTCTTCAGCAGGGCGATCTGGACCGCGCTGTCGGGGGACAACGGGCGCTTCAGCAGGTCTTCGACCCGCTGCTGGATACCGACAGCCTCGGCCTCGCTGGTGATCTTGACGACGTCCTTGCCCAGCTCGGTGTAGGCGATCGTCTGGGCGGTTGACAGGCCGCCATCGGCCGAGAACGAGACGCAGCCCCCAAGGAACAGGGTGAGTGCGATGCCCCCGAGCAGCCGCAGCTTGCGGGTTGGTCCCGCAGAATTGTTGTCAGGCATAGTGTGATCTTCCTGGCGCATGGGTCACCGCCCCCGTCGGGCGGCATCGTTGCTATCGTCCCGTTCGGGGGCGGCACCCGGCGTGACCCGCCGGTTGAGCTCGCGCCAGTCGAGGGGCTCGACGACGTCATAGTTGCGGACACCTGCGGTCACAGCGGAATAGGCCGGGGTGCGGGTGGCCACGGCAGGATCCGCCGCCGACACGAGGTAGGAGGGAGGCTGGGACGGCACGCAGGCGGCCAAGCCCAGTCCGAGTCCCGCGAGGTATAAGAGTTTCATCATGGGGTCCGTCTCCGGGCGGACCTCCACAGTGCGGTTCTGAATCGAGGCTGCGTCCGGACGGGCAATGCGTCCATCCGGCACAACGGGCCTGCATTCTGATCGCGATCTGGGAAGGGTGACCGGTTCGAGCTTCAGGACGGCGGCAGGCTCTTATGAGCAGACGCGCCGGTTCGTGCGGGCGTCAGCCGCCCGCGCCTGGCTCAGACGGTTCGTGGGGGCTTGTCGAGGCTGCCCCTGGCAATGCCGCCGACCTGCTCGTCGCCCGGCATGGCAATGGGAAGGTGGGATGCCGCCGGGGAGAACAGGATCGGGAAGGCACTGTCCTGGAAGGCGTGGCACGTGCCCATGCTGCAGCAGACCGGGCCGCCGCAGTCTTGAGAGCCCTGCTCATGGTCTCCGGAGGCGCTCGACGCGACGTCGGCATGTGACGCCACATCTGCGTGGTTATGCGTTCCGTCAACAGTACCATGCTGATGGACGTGCTTGTGCCCGGCATCCGCCACCATGGCATGCGGGTGCCCCGTCGACGCAGCCGCCTGCGGCATGGAGATCGGGAAGATCGCCATGATGAACGCAAGCAGAGCCACGATGAGGGTGCCCAGCAGCCGCAAGGGAGAATCGCTCCGGTTCGTCAGAATCGGCTGTCTCTCACGAAACAATGGCATGAACAAGGGAGCACGCATGGCTGTCATCCCCAGGGCAGGAGGACCGGTTCGGCGGGAAATCCGGCCTGGCGGAGAGCACGCAGGAGAGCGGACTCGAACCGGTGGGATATGACCCTCACGGTTCGGTCCAGCAGGTTGGCCTCGATGCGGACGTGCTGATCGATATCCTGCAGGGCTCGGGTCACAAAGCCCAGGCAGCCGCCACAGGTCAGGCGAGGAATATGGAAGAGGTGCATGGTCGGGAGCCTCGATTCGGTTAGGTCCCAACCCATCTGCACCTTGCCATCATGGCAAGGTCAAGCCTGTAGCGCTTGTGCCGTCAGGTTATGGTAATCTGCACGTGACCCAGACAACGACATTGGGTTCACAGTCCCGCCATGGCTGACACGGCAGATACCGCTCACGTCCTTATCCGACCGCCGCTTGCATGGGGGCTCGCCATCCTGGTCGGGTTGGCGCTCGACTGGCTCGTGCCCTTGCCGTTCCTGCCGGCCGACTGGCCAGCCGGCTGGCTCGGCGGGCCGGTGTCCCTCCTCGCGCTGGTGCTGGGCATCTGGGCGGTCGTAACGATGACCAAGGCTGGCTCGAACGTTCCGACCAATCGCCCGACCACCACCATCGTTGAGAGCGGACCATACCAATTCACGCGCAACCCCATCTACCTCGGCATGTTCCTTGTTCTGGTTGGGTTGGCCATCGCGTTCGACAATCTCTGGCTGCTGCTGATGCTAGCGCCCTTCGCACTTGTCATCCGCTACGGTGTCGTAGCCTGCGAGGAAGCCTATCTCGACCGCAAGTTCGGCGATGTTTACCGAGGCTACCGCTCGCGTGTCCGACGCTGGCTGTAGCGCCACCCTGATGAATCTACACGGGTCACATTCACTTGGCCAACCAAGGCTTGGTTCAGGCTTGCGTGGCCTTTGCAGCAGATCCGCGGCGGACGGGCTGAAGCCCCGCTGTACCGAGCCGCGGTGCCGTATGATCGCCATTCCCTTGGATGCCGTTATCGCTCGCCAAACCCTCGATGATCGGGCATTCCGGCCGCTCATCGCCATGGCAATGTTTCGCGAGGTGCTTGAGGGTTGCGGCCATTTCCTGCAGTTCCCGCGCCTTCCGCTCCAGAATATCGACGTGCTCGAGGGCAATCCGCTTCACGTCCGTGCTGGCGCGGTCCCTGTCGCGCCACAGAGCGACGAGTTCAGCGATCTGCTCGACCGAGAAGCCGAGATCGCGGGCCCGCCGGATGAAGGCGAGGGTTTTGACGTCGGTGTCCGAATACACGCGGTATCCTGCTTCGGTGCGGACGGTCTTCGCGATCAGCCCGATGGACTCGTAGTAGCGGATCATTTTGGCCGAAACGCCCGAGGCCTCGGCGGCTTGTCCGATGTTCATGGTCATCCTCCTTCGATCTGGGTCGCTTTTCGATCAGTTGGCAGCGAGAGCGGTAGCCGGCTGGTCGGCCCGATCGGCTATCGGGGCATGGAAACCCCGAAGCCGCAGAGCGTTGCCGAGCACGAACACGCTCGACAGGGCCATGGCGCCGGCCGCCACGATCGGCGACAGCAGGGTGCCGTCGACCGGATAGAGGACACCGGCCGCCACCGGGATCAGCACCACGTTATAAGCGAAGGCCCAGAACAGGTTCTGCTTGATGTTGCGGATCGTCGCCTTCGACAGGGCGATGGCGTTCGCGACGCCCCGCAGGTCGCCGGACATCAGCACCACGTCAGCGCTCTCAATGGCGATATCCGTGCCGGTGCCGATGGCAAGCCCGACATCCGCCTCAGCGAGGGCAGGGGCGTCGTTGATGCCGTCGCCCACGAAGGCCACCTGACGTCCGCCCTCGCGGAGCCGTTTGACAGCCTCGACCTTGCCGTCCGGCAGGACCTCGGCCACGACCTCGTCGATCCCAACCTGGCGGGCGATGGCCTTGGCCGTGCGACGGTTGTCGCCCGTGATCATCGCCACCTTGAGCCCAAGGGAATGCAGGGCGGCGATCGCCTGCGGAGTCGACGGCTTGATCCAATCCGCTACCGCGATGATCGCGGCGAGCTTGCCGTCGATGGCGGCGTAGAGCGGGCTCTTGCCTTCATGCCCGAGGCGGGTTGCGGTCGAGGCGAAAGAAGCCACGTCATAGCCGAGTTTCACCATGTATCGGTCAGCGCCGATCTCGATCCTCCGCCCCTGAACGGTCGCCAAGACACCGTAGCCTGGCACTGCGTCGAAGCCGTCCACGGAAGCCAAGCTCAGGCCACGATCCTTGGCGGCATCCACAATCGCTTCCGCAATCGGATGCTCGGAGCGAGTCTCGACAGCCGCCACGAGACCGAGAACATCGGCGTCGTCGAAGCTTTCGGCAACGATCAGGTCGGTGAGCTCCGGACGGCCCCTGGTCAAGGTGCCGGTCTTGTCGAGCGCCACCACCTCGACTTCCTTCAGGCTCTGAAGCGCTTCGCCCTTGCGGAAGAGAACGCCGAGTTCAGCTCCGCGGCCGGTCCCGACCATAATGGAGGTCGGGGTGGCCAGCCCCATGGCGCACGGGCAGGCGATGATCAAAACTGCAACGCCGTTCACGAGGGCAAAGCTGAGCGCCGACTCGGGCCCGAAGACCAGCCAGACCAGGACGGTGAGGGAGGCCGCCGCCATGACAGCGGGCACGAACCAGGCCGTCACCTTGTCGACGAGGGCCTGGATCGGCAGCTTTGACCCTTGCGCCTGCTCGACCATGCGGATGATCTGCGCCAGCACGGTTTCGGCCCCAACCTTGGTGGCCCGGAAGGTGAAGCTGCCGGTCTTGTTGATCGTCCCGCCAACGACCTCAGCGCCTTCAGCCTTCTGCACGGGCACGGGTTCGCCGGTGATCATCGACTCGTCCACGAAGGAGGAGCCCTCGGTGACTTCGCCGTCGACTGGGATCTTCTCACCGGGGCGGACCTGGACAAGGTCGCCGGCACGGACCTGATCGAGCGGGATCTCAACCACGTCGTCATTGTGGATCACGCGGGCGGTCTTAGCTTGGAGGCCCATCAGCCGCTTGATCGCCTCGGAGGTGCGCCCCTTGGCCTTGGCCTCGAGCGTGCGGCCGAGCAGGATCAGGGTCACGATGACGGCAGCGGCTTCGTAGTAGACGTTCACGGTGCCGGTCGGCAGAACGGAGGAGGCGAACGTCGCCACAACCGAATAACCATAGGCCGCCGCGGTGCCCAGGGCCACGAGGGAGTTCATGTCTGGGGCCCGCCGCAGCAGGGCCGGGATGCCCTTCCGGAAGAACCGCAGGCCAGGGCCAAACAGGACAAGGGTCGTCAGGATGAATTGGAGGTACCAGCTCTCACGGTGTCCGATCGTGTCCATGACCCATTCATGGACACCCGGGATGAGGTGAGAGCCCATCTCCAGGGCAAACACCGGCAGAGTCAGGATGGCGGCCAGGGCGAGGGACCGCTGGAGGGCGCTGTATTCCCGCTCCCGGCTTTCCCGCTCATGGTCGATCGTGGGCTCATCGCCGACGCGGCGGGCCTCGTAACCAACTTTGCGGACGACCTCCTCAAGGGTGGCTGGTGTCGCGACGCCGGCGAGATGGCGGATGGTAGCCTTCTCGGTCGCCAGGTTGACGGACGCTTCGAGCACGCCTGGAGAAGCCTTGAGCGCCTTCTCGACGCGCCCCACGCACGAGGCGCAGGTCATGCCCTCAATGGTGAGTTCGGTCGTCTCTTCGGTGACCGCATAGCCGGCATTCTCGATGACCCGAGCCACCCCGGCTGCATCTGTGGGACCATAGAAGGTCACCTCGGCCCGCTCGGTAGCTAAATTCACGTTCGCCGCGGCGACGGTCGGCAGGTTCGTCAAAACCTTTTCGACCCGCCTCACGCAGGAGGCACAAGTCATGCCCTCGATAGGCAGGGAGAGAGTTGCCCCTACCTCATTCGTCCGCTTGGCAGTGGCGGCCATCACAGATTCTCCTTGATGATGCTTAGCTAAGGAGAAGTGTAGTCCTTCCAATGATGGGAAGGTCAAGCGGCCTGTTCAAGGCCGCCAGCAGAGGTGATCCGGGGGTGCCAGCCAGGCCCAGCCTCACACCGTCAGGGTCTTGAGCCGACGTGGTCGGTTGGGATCCAGCTTCAACGGCAGGACCGTCACGATCACCTTCGTCCGGCGAACATAGACAATCCTCACCTTTGGCGAGACGGCAGGATTCCGCCGCGTCAGCTTCGCGACGATCCTCACGTGAGAGTGCTTGTCCCAATAGGGATTCGCGAAGGCGGTGCGATATTTGCCTTCGATCCGGTCCATAAGGTCGACTAAAGCCTCCGGCTCGTAATCGGATGGGTTGTACCGGGCGCAGAACTGCTCAAGGGCGTGGATCGTCCAGTGGAGCTTCAACGCGGCCATGGGTGCTTTCGGAACTTGGTAGCAGTCATGGCGGTCCTGGAACTGCGCTGATCACCTCACACCAAGCATGCCATATCTGCGGCCTTCATGGCTTCAGGCATTCCCCCTTGACTGTCGACAATCCGTTTAGTGGCGATCAGCGGGAGTGTGATCATGCTCCGGGCGTTCGTTCTATGGCTTGGGTCATTAACCCGGTAGCAGGTGAGACATGATTGGCATTTCCCAGACGAGTGTCGATCCGTGCTGGAGAGTTTAACCCGCCCCGCTTAGGCCGCACGTGAGCGGACTTGATCGCTGCAACAAAGTGGCAAATGTCGCTGAAAACGGTTTAGAGAGGCTCTGG
Source organism: Microvirga medicaginis (assembly GCF_052658925.1). NCBI lineage: Bacteria > Pseudomonadati > Pseudomonadota > Alphaproteobacteria > Hyphomicrobiales > Methylobacteriaceae > Microvirga > Microvirga medicaginis. The sequence continues at coordinate 60,232 of NZ_JBQWEL010000021.1, forward strand.
GCGACTGTTGGCTTCTGGGAGGGAAAGCTCCAGGTCATGCCGCCTCAGGGGGTGTGGCTAAGCTCTAATGCGGTCACTTTTCCGGCAGCGTCACCTCAGATCGTGGTGTCGCTGAGGCCAGACGAGGCTTATGAAGATAGGCTAAAGGGAAAGCTCGTTTCCCGGGTGCGATCGGGCTTGTTTACGGTGGTCCTCAACCAGCTCGATCATAGCCTTAAGGTTTTGAGCAGCCTCCTCGTCTGACTGGCCGCGGGCCAGGAGCCCGCGATACTGAGGGGAACTGGCCGTGCGCTGTCCCTCAGAGTCCATCCCGTATTCGATGATCACCGGCTCCGTCCGCGTACTCATAGTGATGAAATAGGTAAGCCATCATGGTTTGCGAGCCTCTTCGCGGATGAAGCAACCCCAGGGTCTGCTGCGGCCAAGAGATCAAGGTCTCACTATGGCAAGAGGGCTGGGAGGCACAGCCTCCCAGCCCACTATCTTCATTCCGTAAAATGATCTGCCGACGCCCTCACTTGCCGACAAACTAAGAGGTGCCGCACAGCAGGGGTGCGGTACTGCCCCACCAATTCCAGAAAAAGTTGTACTTATTTGATCGCAAGGCGATTAGAGCCCCGCTGAGCGACTTTTCGGCTCTGGAAGGGAAGCTCCCAGCCACCTAAAATAAGGGGTGCTGTTGGCGCTCTAATGAGGTCGCTTTCTGAGCCCCCTCTTCGCGAGAGTGACCTCTCCGCCACGGTGGCAAGCTTTCTCTTCCAAATGACAGAAGGCCGCTGCAAGCGGCCTTCGTCAGAGTTTGTCACCACTCCAGGGTGCGCTAGATTTTGTCTTCGTTTGAGGCGCGGTTAGCGAGATTCTCGCCAACCTTTGTGAGCGTCCTCATCAAGGTCTCACAGAAACCTCTGTCAGACCAGATGTGCATCCGCAACTTCCACATTTTGAGCATCTAGCCATCCGTACCATGGGAATCGCTCGGGGATCGGACAGGAGAACCCGCTCGGAAAAGTTGGTGACTGCCTCGTCATCTGTCCTAGGCTCGTAGGATCGTAACCTGCCTCGGCAGCGATGCGACGCCAGATGGCGAGACTGCTCCTGGTCAGAGCCAAGACGTCGGCGGCCTGAAGACGATCCCATGCCGCGACGATCTCGCGGGCCCGGACCAGCGCACGAGGCGCAAGCGGCCGGTTGTCCGTGCCACGCAGTGCTGTGCGGAGCTGGTCAACCGTGGCCATGCCATAGTGGCGGTTGCTTCCATGCCAGTCCTCACCCGGCGGCAGGCCGAGAGCCGCGTCCTGTGGTTGTACCTGGAGGGCCCAGCGATCCTGCATCACGCGGTATGCCTCGTACTCGAGCTCGGCTTCTTCCAGCATGGGGGCAATCGCGTGCCACGGATCCCGCAGGGTCGGCCAGTGCCCGTCGAGGGTCAGAAGGACCCGATCATCCCCGCCCGAGGCGCCCGGCTGAACGAGAACCATGCCCATCGGCAACCGGCGCCAGGCGATCTCCGGCGGATCGAAAGGCGAGAGCTCGTCTGGCCGGCAGCGACGGATTACTGTGGTGGCGCGCAGATGAAGACCGAGGCTGGACCCAGATCGTGCTGGCAGGGAAGGGGGGCGAGAGCAATTGCCATGAGAAGCTCCTGGAACTGGATGAAGAATGACGCGGGACGGGCTGGAAAGCCGGGTTCAGCCCGGAAGGGTGAGACTGCCGTGCTCGTCATCCAAGCTGTCTGTCACCGCAGCGGCGGGTGGATGGGCTCGCACAAGGGCTTCCACCTCTGCACCAGACAGTACCCGGCGGGCGAGGAGCGCCTCGGCGACCGCGATTACAGCGGAGCGATGCGCCGTCACGAGTGTGGTCGCGCGGTGCAACAGCCGCTGCAAATCAGCCTCGATCCTTTGGGCGAAGTGACCGTCGCGGCGCACCAGATCGCTTGCGTCTTCGGCCGCAGCCCGATGCAGCAAGGAGTTGCCCAAGCCGAAGCTGGCATGCAGCGCTGAGAGCTGGCGCGTGGCGACGGCCAGATCGCTCACCGCTCCGGCACTCGCGCCAGCCCCGAGCACGCAATCAGCGGCCCGGCCGGCGAGCCCGATCACGATGTCATCCTCGATCACTGCACGGGTCGGAACCAAGCCCGCATGCTCCATGCGCGTCATCCCGCCGCTGGCGCCGACCAGCTGGAGCGAGACGCCTTGCAGCGTGCGGCCGAGGACGACCGCCACAACGGCATGGCCGGCTTCGTGGATGGCGCAGGCTTTCAGCTCAGCGGGGCTGCGTGGCTCCGGCGGACTGGCCTCCGCGACGAGATCGTCGTGGGTCAGAGCACGGCCGGCAAGCCGAGCGCGCCGGCGAGCGCCGTTTACCACCTGCACAACATCGGCGCCGACCCGCCCCAGCAGCAGCTGCGCCATCAGGGAGAGATCGGTATCAGCGAGCTCACCTTTGAGGTGTGCCCGCAAGATGTTGATCAACCCTTCCACATCGGGTGGAGCAACCTCGATCAGCCGGTCGAAGCGGCCCGGGCGGCGCAGTGCGGGATCAACCTTATCGAGAAAATTGGTCGCGGCGATCAGCAGCACATCCGGGCAGGTCTGGCGCAGGGCATCGATGCCGAGCAGCATGCCCGTGATCACAGGCGCCCAGAAATCGCCATTAGACGACCCGCTCAGGGACCCGCGGCTCGGCAGCGCGTCGAGTTCGTCGATAAAAGCCACACAGGGCCGGGTTGCACGCAGAGTGGCAAAAAACCGTTGCTGCTCCTTGACCACGGCCCCGAGATGACCGCCTGAGGCGCCAAACCAATCGGCGACGCTCGTCATCACCAGCGGCAACTGTAGCTTACCGCTCAGAGCTTTAGCGAGAGAGGTTTTACCGGTCCCCGGCGGTCCATAGAGCAGGCAACTTTCCAGCGCTGCCGCCGGGGCATGGCCGGCATGTCTTGTCTCCACCTCGCAGACGATCTGCTCGGCCCAGGTGCGCGCCTCACCGTAGCTGGTGAGCGTCTCCAGGGGTGGAGCATCCTCGGTAAACGTAACGCCGATGCGCGCTCCGGCAGCCCGCGCCAAGCGGGCTGCGATGGTCGGACGAGACGAACCCGGCCGGAAGGCTGCCACAAGGTCCATCCAATCGAGGCCGGCGAGATCGCGCGCTGACAGCGTCACAGGTTTGCCCTTCCGGCTGAAGGCATGAATGGCGTGCTCGACTAGAGCAGCATCGGGCACCGGCAGGATGACGGTGGCGTCCGCCGCGCCAAGCAACACTGGCGAGAGCTCGCGGCTGGGATCGGCGGCAATCCCGGCGATTGTCACGCCTTTGGCCAGAGCCTTGGCGGCCTCTTCGGCGCGGTAGAGCTGCTCCTCAGGGCGGTTCAGCCGCTCCGACGGATTGATGATCCGAAGCTCCCAAGTGGCCAAGTCCTTGAGCACCTCGGACAGCGGGGAAACCCAGGCGGGTGAGGGCGCCGCCACAACGAGCGCGAGGGTGCTGTCGCCGCGCCTGAGGCGGCGCAGGAGATCGGGCCCGAGCGCCTGCCGCAGCAGCGGCTTGGCCAGCAGCTCCCGCAGGGAGAGCCGCTGCCGGGACCTCGCCTGAGCCAGGAGGCTCTCGGGGCCGGAGGGTGCCGGCAGATCCGGGCTGCCATCTTGATCTGCGTCGACGACAAAGTCATCGACGCTGCTGGTGCTGGAGAGAGTGCGAATGCTCATGATGATGATCTCCGGCCAGAGGGTCAGCGCCAGGCAGCGAGTCTGACCTCACTCTGGAGATCGACCGGACGATCGAGAGCAATCGTCAGCACGCGCTCGGCGACCAGCCGCAGCACGGCTCCGGCCGGATCGGCGCTGCCGGTTAGCGCCTCAGCGCAGTCCTCAAGCGAGGCGCTGCCGCCGACCTCGGCGAGATGCGAGAGCAGGATGAGACGCTCGCGCGGCATGACAGCTACGCCGTCGCAGGCAGACACGAGCAGGGCATTGGTCAGCCGCGGCTCGGCCCGGATCACGCTCTCCGGCACCAGAATAAGGCGTTGCCCACTGAACTCGACGGCCCACTTCAGGTCGAGCATGCGGGCATGCAGGACCGGGTCACGCCAGCAGGCGCTCGGCACCGCAACGACACTGACGCTACGCCCACTGGTGAGCCGGACCGAGCGGAGGACAAGACCAACCTGTGCCAGATCGAGGGTGTGCGCGAACTTCTCACACCGCGGGTCATCCGAGACGGAACGGACAACGGACTGAACGCCCAGCAGCGCATCGACGGCATAGGGCAGGGGAGCCTCACGCCCGAGGCTGGCGACCACGGCGGCACGCGAGGAGGTCTCAGGTGCATTGGAGACAGTGATGGGAGAAGCGAAATTCATAGGCATAGCTTTCCTGTTCGCCAGCGCGATGGGCGTGGCGGTGATGATGAGAAAGGGAAGGGGAAAGGTGCGCAGGCTCAGGCGCCTGCGCCGACCTGGATCAGATCAGACGAGAGGGGTCGATGGTGCAGGTTCGCAGGACCGTGCCGGCACCCTGGGTCGAGCCCGTGAGGCATTTGGCCGACAGGCTCGGGCTCTCGAACGGTTCGTCACGGGTGACGACGAGTTTCGTCTTATCCCTTGGATGAGGCTTGAGGACGCCCGCGGCCAGCAACATCGCCCGGTGCTCGCGAATGTAGCGCGGCAGCGTCGTGGTCTCCTCGGCGCTCACCTCGCTGCCCTTGTGCACGAGCAACGTGCCGTCAGGCAGCTTTTCCGCCGTGGCCTGAAGGTCGCCGTATTGGAGACGATAGCAGGTCCCGACCGGATCCTCAGCTTTCAGGCCGGGGCCACGTTCGCCCTCCAATCCAGCCGAATGAGTGAACGGCCCCCGAGGCATCATCGGATCAGGAGTTGAGTCGAGCCGCGAGGGCTTCAGGAGCTCACTGAGGTCGAAACGCGATGCTGCCGGAGCGACCGTATGCGGGACGGCGTCATGCTCGAGGACGGGTACTGGTTCAAGGAAGGGATGACCCATCAACACCAGCAGACGGCGGGCCTCGACAATATAGGCGTCAAGCACGCGGCGCTCCTCCTCGGACACATGATTGCGTCTGGGAGACACGCCGATCACCAGATCGAGGTGCGGAGCATGCTCGAGAAGGCTGTTGACGCGCCACTCCAGGTGCTTGCCTGCGGCTTCAAACCAGCCCGGCTGCTCGCAGCCGAAGATGACGACCCAGTGCCAAGCGCGGTCGGAGTCGTTGATCTTGCGCATCAGACGGTGGCCCACGTTCTTGCCCTCGCCGCACATGACGTAAGGACGTCGATCACTGGCCTCGGGCAAGCCGATTGCAACGTAGCAGCCCGTCGAATTGAGGACAGGGAGCGAGATCTCATGGGGGAGATCTTCGACGCGCATGACCATGACGGTCGGAACCCAGATGGACGCGCGCTGTTTGATCGGCCCCCTCAGATTGATGAGGGACATGACGGGCGCTAAAGGTGGAAGGTTGTTGGACATGAATGCAAACCCTTGACGATGGCCCACGCCGCTCCGTCGGCAGGACGGTGCCGTGACTGAACCTGCCAAGCAGGCTGCCAGCAGAGGAGGAGCGTGAAGGCCGGAGAGATGAGGGGTGAAACGGCTCAGGCGCGGCAGCCGGACGGCTGCGGGCGCAGGACCTCACCGCACGGGATCGCCAGGATCGCGCACAGACGGTTCATCTCGGTTCGACAAGGGGCTTTCAATGCGCGCGAGAGCGCGCTACTGCATACAGCAGCCATGGTTGGGTCTCCTAGTGACTCGTACCGTGGTCAGGCCCCTGTCGGTGGTAACGACACCGGCAGAGGGCCGCCCTATGGGCGGTGGGCCGTTGGTACATCGGCTTGGCTGTAAGATAGCGGAATATTGGATTATTGCAAGTATAAATTCCAATAAACAGAAACGTTAAAATTCTATTAACAGATGCGGATAAGTTAATCCCCTCTAAATCGCTGCGAAAGTGGAGTTGTTGCGACGGGTTGAAGGAGTTCAGCCCCGCGGCGTGCCCCGGTGGAGCGTAAAACCAGTGCGTCGACCGCTCTGGCCACACCTGCATGATCTTTACTGGTGAGTTGTTCTTCCTGGAGCGGTCACACGCGACAAGATACATCAAAAGGGCAGGGGACCACTCAAGACCATTTGGTTGCAGTTCTGCTCGCGGGCTGATGGCAAGCCTAATGGATCCGCAAAGGCAGCTCAGGTCCTGCGGCTTCCATCAACCGGTCGTGGTCGCTGAAGGCTTCTGCTCGGAGGCACAGGATTGCCGGCTCGGACTCTTCAGCACTCCGCACGTATCGCGCAACGACTATGCCTCAGAGCGTTTGTGTCCCATCGTCAGGCGCAAGGATCAGTTGGCGCCTCTGACCTGGAGTTGATCGAAGTTGAGGTTGCCGAGCTTCCATGATTGCAGAACCACAGAAGCATCGCCGATCGACTTCGGCTTCACGCCACCCTCAGCGGTACGCTCGATGGTCAGGGCCTTGCCGCTCCAGTCGAGCAGCAGGCGGTCGTCCGGCCCAAAGCCCGCGTTATCCCACAACTCCCGCGGCAGGCGGATGGAGGTGTAGAACCGATCCGGGCGCTTGGCGTCTGCAATGGATTTCACCACGACCGCAGCAGACGCGATCTGTCCCTCTTTGACCTCGGTCTTCCGCTTGCGCCCAGCCCGCCGTGGCGCCTCCACCTCGAGATCCGGTACGGACGCTGGTTCAGCATCGACGGCTTGCGTCGCCGCGGGGCCAGCCTCAGCTTCCGGCATGGCTTGCAGACCAGCGACAGGACGCGCGGGATGCTGGATTGCCTGGATGACGCCGACAACCTGCCGAAGATCGCCTGAGAGACCCACCGTCGACTGGAGGAGGGTCGGGGCTAAGCGTGCAATGGCTTCGATCTGCTGACCACCAAGAGTGACCAGCTGGCTCACCTGATCCGCCATGAGTTCCACGGCTGCCCGCAAGCCTTTCAGGTCCGCTGCCATTTCGGTCAGAGTCTGCTCAACCTCTGGCGAAAGAGCTGGCGTGGGGTGAATTGGCTGCGGCGTCTTCGGGGTGGGAGGTTGAGGCGGTTTGGCTTCCTTCGGGCGGAAGACCTCGGCGGCCAGAGCCTCTGGCTTGCCCAGGTGCCGGGCCAGAATCTCGGCGGTCTCCTGGTGCCGTTTGCCCGCAGCTCTAGTCTCCGGACGCGGGGCAGCGGATCTGGTCTCCTGGGCGTACCGTGGTCGGGCCAAGCAGGCTGAGCAGACGTCAAAGGCGGGAGCACGGCCAAGCAACCAGCCGCGCTCGTTGAAGTAGCCTTTGACGGTGTCATTGCTGGTGGGCCTGGAGGCTTCATAGGTGTCTGCACTGGCACATTCCGAGCAGCGGACGGTGAAGCGGAACTTGGAGGGCGCGCCGCCGCTACGGGTAATCTGCGGCTCGAACTGACGTGCGATGCCGGGCATCTGGCAAAATCCTGATCGTTGAAAAAGATGTTCAGGCCGAGGACGATGCAGTGTCCTGATCTCTCGGCTCGCAAAAGAGGTGTAGGGATGGGCAGGGGATTAACACCGGTCTCGCCAAATTCCAACCCGACGGTGCGGGTATGCTTCATCGGTCCAGAAGGGAAACAGGACGGGCTCACTTTCAGGCAAATGTAATGCTGCTATCATCACGGGATAGACCACATCGTATATCCCAGGTACCGAAAGTTAGGGACACGGCGGAAGCTGACATGACCGAGACATTCCAGGGAAGGGCCATCGCCGGCCGAGGCGACGCCGAGAGTGTCGCCATTCAAGTCCTGAACTTCATTGTCGCGGACGACGATCGGATCATTCAGTTTCTGAACGTCACCGGCCTCCAGCCCGAGACGATCCGCGTGTCAGCGACATCATCGCATTCCTGCTGGGCGTCCTCGAGTATGTAGCGAAGGACGATGAGCTTATGAAGGCAATCGATCAGGAGCTAAAGATCCGGCCAGCCGCGATCCTGGCGGCCATCGTGCATTTGTCGCCGGAGCCTGACATGAAGCCGCTCGATAGGGATAAGACGGTCGACGCAGCCCCTCCACTGCCGAGGCGTAACCTGTTCCACTGAAGAAGGCCTCCTCACCCGCCGTTGCCAGGCTGATGAGGGGGCCTCCCGTTCCGGAAAGCCGGGATTAGAGTGCCGGCTTCCGCTCAGAGTAATGCTCAGGCTCAATGACAGTTTCGGCGTACCTCAAGAAAACGCCTCGGCTCGCGGCCGAGGCTCCCCTTCGCAGCATGACCTGACGGTCAGGATGTCGGCGGGGAGGCTCGGCCATCGCAGCTGCATCATTGACAGTCACTGCTTGATGCAGAAAGGCATGATGGAGTTGGGGCTGCGATTTCATTCTAGCCAAGCCATTGGAACGAGCAGCTGATCACTCGGATTGGTGGGCAGACGTACTGACCGGCTTCTGAGCCAAGACCTGTTCAAGCTGCGTCACCAGCGCGTCACGTTTCTCTGCACTTAGCTTGTCCAAGTTATGCTGGCGCCATTTGACGGCAGGGAGATCCTTGACTGCATCAACGCCGAGCAGCTCCCATTCGGGCTCGCCTCGCTCGAACGAGAGGAGAAAGCGGCGATGGGCATCAGGCATGCTGCCGACGACGGTTTCAATCATCGTCTCTCTCACCTGAGTGAGCTCCTCGATGGTTACCGGGGCTACTGTCATGCCATCGAAACCATGAGTAAATTCATGAGAAATGTCTTTTCGTGGCGGCGCCAAAACCTCTGCCATCGGTCGGTCATGGCTCAGCAGATAGACTATAAAGGCGGTCCGTAATTCCTCCGTGACGCCCTCGTTCGCCAGCAGATCGCGAATATCGAACAGGTCACGCGGGTGCTGGCGGTCGAGTGCGGCTACCAGTTTGCCGGCATAAAGGTCGGCGAACGACACGACCTGGATTTCGACGAATCCGAAGGCGTCCTCGACGTTCGGCGAGACTCCCCTCGTCTCAGGCTCGTAGACGCAGCCCCGCAGGACGGGCGTTACCTCGATTTTGATCTGTGCGCCTGCCCTCTGCACCGTCAGCTTGGTGACAATGCCTTCACGGGCATTGACCACTTCATTGACATGGACACCCTGCAGGCCTTGTCTGATGCGACTGGCGATCCGCTTCATGGCGGCATTGATGGCCGTTAGGGACTCTGGCCTGCCGGCCACCGGCAGATAGGTCAGATCGATATCGACAGACAGCCGCGGCAGGTCCCGAATGAAGAGATTGATAGCGGTCCCGCCCTTCAGGGCAAAACAGTTTTCCTCCGCCACGAAGGGAATGCTCGAGACCAGCAGGGCGACCTGACGGCGATACTGTTCAGCTGGGGGCATAAAGATCGTCCGGTACGGTGATTTGGTAAACGGGATCGAGCCTGCCATTCCTGACGAGCATGCGCTTGCCGGTTCCGAGATCGACCTTCGAGCGGTCGATCCGCTTCAGCCAGGCATGCTGATGGCGGTCGGCAAAGAAGAAGAACAGGCGCTTTACTTTGATGCTGCGGCAGTCGGCAAGCAGCTTTTCAAGGCGCCGGGGGCTCAAGGTGCGCAGTCCCTCGACCAACATGTCGACCTGGTGGAAGCTCTCCTGATTGGGCAACTCGTCCAGAAGTTCGAACAAGGCCCGCTCTGGCGACGATACCGTTAAGGGCCAATTCCATTGCCCCCAAGGGAGCCGGTTCAGGGTGCCATGCAGGCTGTCATTGCTGGAGCCGACATTGTTCCCGATATCCCAATCCAGGCTGGTGAGCCCTTTCATCACCGGGTCGGACTTGAACAGAGTTTGTGACTTGTGGAACCGGAAGGTTTCTTTCAGGGGAAGCTTGTTCAGCCACCCCGGGGGCGGCTCGCGCCCGTACAGATGAATGGTCTGCGGACCCTCTACGGAAACATAGTGGCTGAAGCCTTGCAGATCGAGCGCGGTGCGGCCGCCGCCGACGAGAGGCTGCTCCAGCAGGACTTGCAGCGATATGACCACCTGTTGCCAGGAAAGAGTGCCCCAAGGCCGCTTATAGGTGCCCCGGGCAGGCTGCTCGAGCCAGCCGGCCGAAACATACTGGCTGCGAAGGCTGCTGGAATAGCCATGGCGTTCCATCCAGGCGGCGTCGACCAGCAGCCCCTCGGGCAGGGTCTTGTCCAGTTGGTTTAACTTTCCTTGGTTTCGTTCAGCCATACTTAGCAAAATAGCATAAATTCAAACTGGGTCGCAAGTTTGCATTTATGCTAAATGGGTAGCGCGCAAGGTTTGTGCAATAAACCTCGGGACCTTGGACGAAGCGTGAACATCCCTTAGGTAAGCACCCCTCAGGCGGCATTCCGATGGCGGACATTGCGCAGTGGACGGTGCTGGCCGACCCCTGAGGCTGCCTGCTGCCAGAGGTAATCGCCCGTCAGGCTAATGTGTCGCCAGCCCAGTGGCGCGACATGCGTGAGAAGCTCATCTGACACGATCCGGCCTTGGGATCGCAGATGCTCCACCGCTCGACCCATGTAGAGCGTGTTCCAGTACACGATTGCAGCGATCACCAGATTGAGGCCTGAGGCCCGGTAGCTCTGGTTCTCGAACGTCCGGTCCGTGATCCGGCCCTGCTTATGGGCAAAGATCGCCTGAGCGAGGGCATTGCGGGCCTCGCCCTTGTTGAGACCCACATGGCAGCGCCGCCGCAGGTCCGGGCTCTCCAGCCAGTCGAGCGTGAACAGGCTCCGCTCGATCCTTCCAATCTCTTGGAGGGCGAGATCGACCCGGTTCTGGCGCTTGTAGGCGCTCAACTTCTTGAGCATCACGGACGGAGCAACAGTGCCAGCCTTGAGCGAGGCTGCCAGATGCAGCACCTCGTCCCAGCCTTGGCGTACCACGTCGGCGCGGATCGGGCGGCCCATCAGCGGCTGGAGGCTGCTGGGTACCTCCAAGCCCGCCATGGTAGCCAACCGCCGATCTTTCAGATCCCGCAGGCGGGGCACAAACCGGAAGCCAAGCAGATGGCACAGGCCAAAGACGTGGTCGGTGGCTCCGCCTGTGTCCGTGTAGTGCTCGTGGATCGACAACCCCGTTCCATGGTGCAGCAGACCATCCAGAACATGCGGCGCCTCGCTCGTGGTGGCCGAGATCACCTTGGTGTGGAAAGGGCCGTACTGATCCGACAGATGGGTGTAGAACTTCACGCCCGGATCCGAGCCATACTTCGCGTTGACCTCGCCGGCGCCTGCGCTCCTGCGCCCGGTACGGAAGAACTGCCCGTCTGAGGACGATGTGCTCCCGTCGCCCCAGAGGGCTGCCAGCGGGAGACGTTGGTGCGCATCGACGATGGCGCCGAGCGCTGCCTTGTAGGTTTCCTCCCGCAGATACCAGGAGTGCACCCAGGTCAGTTGAGCCTTGGTCACGCCCTGAGAGGCATCCGCCATCCTCTCGATGCCGAGATTGGTCGCATCAGCCAGCACCGCCGCCAGAACAGCCGTCACATCATCGGCCGGCCTGCCGTCGCGAAGATCCGTGAATCTGTGCGCAAAGCCAGTCGCCTGTGCAACTTCGTTCAGCAGTTCGGTGATGCGGATGTTCGGCACCAGCAGGTCGAGATCACGATCAAGCCGATCCGCTTCTGGAGGCGTGAGGGCCCGCAGCGGGGTCACATGCAGTTCCTCGCCACGCAGGGAGACGCCCGGGACGGCATTCTTGCTCAGCGCCCGGGCGAACCGCTTCAGCCGCCACTCGAGAAGCTGGCTTCGCTCCGCCAAATACGCGTCTGCATCATCCGGCGCTTTCAAGGTGGCGATCGCTGACGGGGCAGAGGCGGGAGGCAGCAGATAGGTATCGAAGCGGGATCCGTCGCAAACCTTTTGTTTCAGAGTTTCGGCTATTGCTTCCTCGGTTCAGCGACGGAGCGTGGCGTGTTCAAGGGCAGGCATTTTGATCGATCGGTGATCCTGCTCTGCGTGCGCTGGTACTTGGCTTACAATCTCAGTCTCCGGAACCTAGAAGAGATGATGGCCGAGCGCGGCATCTCCGTCGATCATGCTACCATCCACCGTTGGACCATTCATTACGCACCGCTCCTCCTCGAGCAGTTCAATCGGCGCAAGCGTTCTGTGAACCGGAAATGGCACATTGACGAGACTTATATCAAGGTCCGCGGACAGTGGATGTACTTGTACCGCGCGATCGACAGCGATGGCGATACAATCGAGTTCTGGTTCAGCGAGCGTCGGAACCTCACGGCTGCCAAACGCTTCCTGCGCAAGGCGCTCAAGCGGCATGGTCGACCCGAGCGGATCGTCATTGACGGCAGCCAAACCAACTATGAAGCAATCCTGTCGTGCGATACCGAGCACTGTTTGCGGGACCCCTCACACGGCCGGCTTAAGCCAATCCGCATCCGGCAAAGTGCTTACCTCAACAATCGCATTGAGCAGGATCACCGTGCCATCAAGCGGCGAGTACGGCCGATGCTCGGGTTCAAATCCACGACCACTGCCCATGTGATCCTGAGTGGCATCGAGATGGTGCACATGATGCGCAAACGACAGGCGAAGTACGCCTGCAATCGGCAGCCATCGCTCGCCGAACAGTTTCGCTTGCTTGCAGCATGAGTGCGTCGCGAAGCATCTGTTACTTTCTCGTCCCTACTCCGGATTTGCGACAAAGCCCGAACGTTTTGCCATGTTGCCCAGCTCGTTATGACCGCCTGATGGGCTGCGTCCTATCCCATCCGAGATGAAGCAGCGAGGTCTGCTCTTCCATGCGTCTTCGTTAAGAACTCTGAGGCCACGCGCCTGCTCTGAGGCAGATCCTCGAGCAGTTCGGCTATCCAGATCGTGTTGGTGTTGCGGTGTCCGGCTCTCACCAGGCTGCCTGTTACCTCGCGGCTCAGGAGGAGATCATAGGCACCGGGAGCGAGTTGAATCAGCTGTAGGTCTCGCCAGATGAGGTATCGCAATAACATTTCGCATAACAAACATTATGGAACTAGCTGTAGGATCTTTCGTCATGTCAACGACGTCATTCACGTACCCGGCTAGAGCGTTTGCCACCCGTCGTTGACACCGTTAGCTTCAGCCTGTCCACGGCCGAGGTTGGGCGCTGTGGCTGAAATAGGACGCCGCTGGCGATCAGCAGCCAGTCCTTTGTTTGATCGCATCCACCTGAGACTTCGACCGGCAGACGTTCTCGCATGGAATGCCGTCACCATCACCGTCCGCCTGCTGTAGCCTCCGCACCAGAGTTCCACGGCCTCTTCGCAGGTGCTCACCGCCTTGCAGGTTCCGCCCCTAGCCATCAGCCATTCCTTGGCCTGCTGGCTGCTCGCCTCTGCCGATAAGCTGATCCCAACTGCGGCCACGGCCGCGAGCACCATCACTGCGATCTTACGCATGATCCTACCCCTGATCGCCCAGATCTGTCTTGCGCTCGGCCTCTCGCGTAGGTTCGATCGGAAACCATACCTAGGCAAACGGATTCTTGACCTGCTGCGTGGGCTCGTCCGGCTGAACCTTGTCCGGCAGGTCCTTGTCCTGAGACAGTGCTTTTACGATGCCATCCACCAGCCCCTTCAGGGCACGGGCCTTCTGAAGCCCCTCTTTGTCCCGGGTTAGATCCAGAGAGCCGTAGATTGAGACTCTGTCCGTCCCATTTTCAACGGTCAGCTCATTGATGCTGAGCGAGGCACTGTCGTCGGCAAAGGGCTGAAACTTCGTCATGGGCGGCGTCCAAAATTATCAATGGCATCAAGGATCCCGCCGAGGAAGTCACCGCTTTGCGTTCCTGGGCTTGGCGCCGGCGGCTCTGGGCTGGAAGGCGAGCGCGGGGCCGGGCCGGCGTTGCGCCGCGAGCGGCGCAACTGTGGAGCTGGCAGCTCCATGGCGGTCTGCTTCACTGAGGCCGGCACTTGCGGGAATGCATCGATGCCCGAGAGCTGCTGCAGGTCGGCAATCGAGATGACCTTGTAATCATTCCCGGCTTGGTTCGGTACCAGATAGGCGGCCCCGGCATTCCGCCGCGGATCATAGAGTGCTTTCGCCAGATGCGTGGGCACCAGAACACGTCCCTTCAGGCTCTGAAGGTTCTCTCCCTGGAAGATCGGGCCTGTCACCACATAGATCTCCTGCCGCTCAGAGTACTGCCTCACGGCCCGTTCGATGCTCTCCCAGAGAAAGCGATTGTTGCCCCGGTCCTGGGGCACCATGTTGGCCAGGGAGAACGACTCGGCCATGCCCTCCGGCGTGGCCATGTCCCCGGCTGGCGCCATGTGGCCCCGGTCATAACCGCTGCGGGCATAGTCGGAGAACTCAGCCCGCTCGCTGGCGGGCAGGTTGGGATCAGGATGGAAGTTGTCGACCCGGTTCAGGTCACGGGCGCCAGCTACTCGCTCGGGCGTGAGATGCTCGGCCACCCAGAGCGGGGTCCGGGTCAGACCGGAGTGCAGCAGCGCGAATTCGGAATAGCAGATCTGCCGGGTCTTCGGCTCGAGCTTCGGGTTGAGCAGCTTTGGAGCGGTCCCACTGAAGAAGTGCTGGGAACAGCTTTGGGCGCTCGCCTGCGGAGCCAAAGAGCATGTGGCGAGGACGAGACCTATGGCGAAAGCGAACAGTCTCATAGACGCTCTGACAGTCCCGCAAGACGGGACAGGATGAGCCATGGTCCATTCCAGATCAGGGCCAGTTGACGCCTGAGCATGATCGCAACTCGTCTGCGCCCTGGTGGCCTCTCACCAGCTGAACGCTCGTCCTGTCGCAAACCGTATTTCCGAAAGTCCGATGCACTGAACATCGCCTGCTCCCGACGTTTCCAACGAGGCCTAAGAGGATTGCTCTGACGTCTGCCCATTGTGCCCCCCTGCTTTGCACTTATTCATAGGCTTTGAAGCGGCGGGTTCAATGCGGGGGCGCATCACTTCCGGGCGCCTTGCCGACGAGGACAACACGCTCAAACGAGAGGTCGAGCGCGCAGATCAGTCGAGCTATGCAAGGGACCGCTTCTTGTGCACCATGGCTTCCGGCAAAGCGATCCGGTCTTCCTGGCAAACTCCGGCAGGCCTGTGCGCAAGCCGGTATCAGCATCGCTCACCTGCGGGCCGAGCACGATGCCTTGAACGATGCACCACCGTGTTGCATGAATAAGCGGGTCGGTAACTGCGGCTGGTTAGCGGAGCTGCGGACTCGGCTTTTGAGCAAAGATCTCTGCCATGCCCTTCAAGGCCAATGCCGCCCGCCGTCATCGCATTCCCAAGCAGCGGCACCGGCATTGATATGCGCCAGCGTGGAAGCCTCACGGTCTGGTCACCGGAGGAGGCGATTGCCACCTGGCGGGCCGAGCCCCGCACCAAGTCGGCCAATCAGCTGAGGGGCGCATCAACCGTGCACCTTACCCCCTCGGGACGGAACTCCATCGTCGCCCGGCCACCCAGCTCCATGGCAAAACTGCGCTCGATCAGGCGGCTGCCAAAGCCGCGGTGGACGGGAGGATTCACAACGGGTCCGCCGGCCTCCTCCCAGTGCAGCACGAGGCGCCGGTCGGCTGCGGAGCCGGTGATCCTCCAGCTGATGCGCACCAGGCCCGTAGCGTTCGACAGCGCCCCGTACTTGACCGCATTGGTCGCCAGCTCCTGCAGGGCCAGAGCGATGGCTAGCGCCATCCGGGGTGACAGGCGGGCATCGTCTCCCACGACATCGAAGTGATCATCGTCGTGCTGCCGGTACGGCTTTATCGCCTGCTCGACCACCTCGCGGAGGTTGGCACCCTCCCAGTTCTCCCGCGTCAGAACATTGTGCACCCGCGACAGGGCGAACAGCCGCCCTTCGAGGTCCTCGCGTACCTGCTCCATGGAAGAGGCATTCCGCAGGGTCTGGCCTGCAATGGATTGGACCGTAGCCAAGGTATTCTTCACCCGGTGGTTCAGCTCGTTGATCAGGAGCAGCTGGTGCTCCTCCCAGCGCTTGCGCTCGGTGATGTCCTGATGAATGCCGACCACCCGCTGTGGTGTGCCGGACCTGTCGCGATGCACCACCGCCTGCGAGCTGACCCAGCGCTCCCGGCCGTCCTTTGCCAGAACCCGGAACTCCGCCCGGTAGGGTGCCCCGCCCTGCAACGCCGCCTCAAAGGCTGCACTGACCCGCTCCCGGTCATCAGGATGGATGGTCGCTTGCCATGCCTCACTCTCAAGGAGCTCATCGGCCGGAACTCCGAAGATCTCTGCCGACCGGGGAGACAGCAGGCGCCGGTTGGCGGCGACATCCAGCTCCCAGCTGCCAAGCTGGCCTGCCTCAAGCGCCAGCCGCAGGCGCCCCTCGCTCTCGCGCAACCCTTCTTCGGCCCGGCGCCGCTCCTCCAGCTCGCGCTGGGCATCCTGGAGCAGGCGGGCATTGTCGATGGCGATAGCCGCTTGGCTGGCAATGCCGACCAGCAGGTTCTCGTGCTCCGGTGTGAACATGCCCGGCTCCGCATGCCCGAAGAGCAGTCCTCCGAGCACCTCGCTCGAGCGTGAGGTCACCGGCACCGCCAGATAGCTGCGAACCGGCAGGTGGCCCTTCGGCATGCCCTTGTGCGGTTCGTTCCTGCCGTACCTGGGATCCTGCAAGATGTCGGCGGAGCGAATGATGCCTTCGCCGCTGAAGGTCGGGTGGAAGATGGCCGTCGGACGGGGCATCGGGAACTGCGAGAAGGCCTCCCGCTCCACCCCTGACAGGGCGTAGAGCATGTAGGTCTCGCCCCTGTCGTTCACGGTGTTGTAGAAGAAGGCTCCGAACTGAGCTCCTGTCAGTTTGACGCCTGCGTCCGTAACCGTCTGCACGACCTGCTCCAGGTCAAGCTCGGCGGCCGTCGCCGCGCCGGTGCGGTTGAGCACCGCCAGCTCCTGTGCCCGGGCCTGGGCCTCGCGGCTCTTCTGATCCGCCGCCGCGCGCGCCCTGACCTCGGCCCAGAGCACACCGGAAACCAGCAATGAGGCAATCAGGCCAATCGCGAAAAAGACTGGGATAAGGGATCGGGTGGAGCTCAGCTCTGACTGCGGGCTGCTGAAGTAGGCAATCGTCCACGGGCGCCCTGCGACGTCGAGCGTCCGGGTCTCGCTGTAGCGGGCAGTCCGCTCCCCTTGACCATCAGCCAGCACCAGGCCGGATCGGTGCAAAAGATTCTCCGGAGCAGGCGGGCCATCATAGACGCGCAGCTCCAAGCCCGGATTGCGCCCGCCCTGGAAGATGGCCGTAAAAAGGTCATCCGCCCGAAAGGGGCTGTAGACGAACCCGGCCAGCATCTGCTGCCGCTCCGGCGTAGTCTTCGGCGGGGCGGTGCCGCGGTACACCGGTGCGTAAATCAGAAATCCGGCCTGCTTGGCCGCGTCGATTTCCTGGACCAGTTCAATCCGGCCGCTGGCGGTGGGCTGCCCTGTGTCCCGAGCCCGCTCCATGGCGGCCCGGCGGGTGGGCTCCGAGAACATGTCATAGCCGATAGCGGCCTCGTTGCGCCGATCCAGCGGCTCAAGATAGACGATGGTGTGGAACTCGGAGCGGGGGTGATGGGGCCAGATCCTGAAATCCGGCACGCCCTGCTGGCGCTGCGCCATGACAAAGGCATCCCTTTCGTCCGCTCCTACGCGAGTGCTAAACCCGATACCCTGGATGCCGGGATAATCGTTCTTCAGGCGCAAGCCGGCCGTGAAGGCCCGGAACCCTGCCCTGTCGACATCCAAACCGTTGGCATTGAACAGGCCCACACCGGCCCGTAGCAAGGTGACGTAGGTGTTGAGACGATCCCGGATTCCATCCTGAGCCTGGTCGACCCTGCGCTCGAAGCTCACCCGGTCACGTGCGTCAATGATGTTCCACAGGCTCAGCGCAACAAGCACCGACGCCGTTACCCCGCCCAGCAGGGTCGCAACAGGAATGAGCATACGCCGGCGGCGTGGCTGTTGGAGCATGGAGGGTCCGAAGTGGTCGCAGCGAGCGGCGCGTGAGCAGGACCTGGTCCGCCCCGGCATGAGCGAAAGGGGGTGGGAGAACAGGCCCGAATATAAGGAGCCGTGTCCGCCGTGCAAAGGGCGGTGCCTTGATTCAGGTCCGCGTAACCAGATCTCTGCCAGGGTTGCTGTTGGGGAGCATGAGGAAGCGAGGGGCAGCCTCATCGGACTCGAGGTTATGGGGTTGCAATGTTCAGGTCCTGAAAACCCGATCCATCACCGACTGCCCACAGAGGTCCTGATGCTTCTCGGCACAGAGACTCGTTCAGACGCAGGGAGACCCGCTTTATCGGAGGTTCAAATCGGTTGTGAAGCAAATTCGGAGAGGAGACGCGAAAGGGATAATCGCCTCGGCTGAACCGGTTGACGATATCAGTCCAGGCTGTCCTTGATTTGACCTCCGCCGTCGTTCAACAAAGCCGGCCTGCCAAAAAGGACCTCGCGCGAGCCTCCGGATGCACATCCAAAAAGGGGCGGCCACGAGAACCGCCCTCCCTCAGAACCCGGCGGGGATCACCAGCCGCCGTAATAGCCGGATCCATAATACGGAGAACCATAGCTGTAGGTCACCGTGCGGGAGCTCACCGGAGCATAATCATAGCCATAGTCATAAGACCGGACCACCCGGCGGGTGCGATAGACCGGTCGTGGCTCCTCGTAGTAGCGGACCACCCGCTCACGGTAGACCGGAGCAGCATAGTAGCCGTCATCGTAGGCATAGCGGTAGGACGTGACCGGAGCCGCATAGCCATAGGTTACCGGAGCCGCATAGGCTTGCGAGGCAGCCCCCGCGATCATGGCGCCTGCGGCAAGGCCAACGACACCGGCCGCAATCGCCGCACCGCGCCTGCCGGAGCGAGCCTCGGCATCCGGCGCTGAAAGGGTACCAATCGCCATAACGCCAATTGCGGCAAGAGTTGCGATCTTACGCATGAGAAGCCTCCAGAATAGGTCTGACGCCGATAACGTAGAACTCCCGATTTGAGTTCATTTCATCATCGGCATTCTGAACACGATCTGAACCGATCCTCGCCGCCTATGGCGGAACCCGGATATTCTCTTCAAGACTTGAATTGCCCCGCTTATTATTGCTGTCGTCGCTAACAACACGCAGGGTCAAGCAGGATGATCTCGAGCGGGAATTGGTGCCGGCGAGAGGAAATGGGCTGCATGTCCCTACCCTACCGTGCATCGATGCCTGCCTCGTCAGCTATTCCCGCGACAATGCCCTCTCAAGCGAGCTGCCTTGTGGATCCCATGCTGCTTCGCTGACGATGCACTTCTGCGTTGCCAATTTCGCAGGGCAGAATCGGTGATTGACTCGCATCTTGGCAGCTTCGAACATCTCAACCGACGAACCCCAATATCCGAGGCCAAGAACGGTGAATCTATCATTCCTGCTGCGACAGCGAGTTGAAGACGGCCGCCCTGTCCGCGTGGCGCTCATCGGCGCCGGCAAGTTTGGTTCCATGTTCCTCGCCCAGGTGCCCACCACTCTGGGGATCGAGGTTGCGACGATCACCGATCTCGATCTCCACCAGGCGCGCGAGTCCTGCCGGAATGTCGGTTGGGATGAGGCCAGGATCAGCAGGACGCGCTTCTCCGCGGATGGCATTGAGGTCTGTGGAGCCGATGGCATCGAGGTCGTGATCGAGGCGACCGGCCACCCAGAGGCGGGGGTCCGGCATGCGCTGGCCGCCATCGAAGCCGGCAAGCACATCGTGATGGTCAATGTGGAAGCCGACGTCCTAGCCGGACCGCTCCTGGCTGAGCGGGCACGGCAGCACGGGATCGTCTATTCGATGGCCTATCGCGACCAGCCTGCGCTGGTGGCCGAGATGGTGGACCGGGCGCGGGCGACAGGCTTCACGGTCGCGGCCGCGGGCAAAGGAACCAAGTACCTTCCACACTATCACACCGTCACACCGGATGAGGTCTGGGCCCATTACGGCCTTACGCCCGAGCAGGCCAAGGCGGCCGGCATGAACGCGCAGATGTTCAACTCGTTCCTCGACGGAACGAAGTCCGCCCTCGAGATGGCCGCGACCGCCAATGCCTGCGGACTCGACGTGCCGGAGGACGGACTGGCCTTCCCGCCCTGCGGCGTCGATGATCTCGCCCATATCCTGCGCCCCCGCGCCATCGGCGGGCAGCTTGATCATGACGGCATGGTGGAGGTCGTGTCCTCGCTGGAGCGCGACGGCCGGCCGGTGTTCCGGGATCTCCGCTGGGGCGTCTACGTCGTGCTCAAGGCCCCTAACGACTACGCCGCCGCCTGCTTCAAGTAGTACGGTCTGCCGACCGACACCACCGGCTGTTATGCAGCCATGTACAAGCCCTTCCACCTGATCGGTCTTGAGCTGTCGATCTCGGTCCTGAGCGCCGCCCTGCGCGGCGAGCCGACCGGCTCCACGCGCGAATGGTGCGGCGATGTCGCCGCGGTTGCCAAGCGCGATCTCAAGGCCGGGGAAACCCTCGACGGCGAGGGCGGCACACGGTCTACGGGCGCCTGGTTCCGGCATCCCGCAGCCACGCCCGGCGCATGCTGCCCATCGGCCTTGCTCATGGCGTCCGCCTGACCCACGACGTCCCCGCGGCGTCGGTCGTGACGGAGGACGATGTGAGCCTCGACGCCGACCGGCTGGCTGTGCGGTTCAGAAGGGAAATGTGCAGCCGATACGGCGCTCACAAGGACGCCGGAGCTCCGACTGCTTGAGGGGCGGAGCTGGCGCCGGACCGGACACGGCCTGCGCACGGCATCGGCAGCACATTGGAGACTTTCCCCTGCGAGGAGACCGACCGTCCCTTCCGCACTGTCCTACCGGAACTGAGGGCGCAGTGATACTTCGAGTTGATGGATCAGGTTTACGAGACGAAGCAGCCGTTCGTCGGGCGCAGGGTGCCCTTTCTGATGCAGAACAAGCCGGGCTGTTCGCTGGAAGAGCATATCCTTGATTTGGTCTATCATCTCGTTGAGGATCTCGTAGGCCGCGTGACGGGCATTCTCGTTGAGAGCTTCGACAGAACCGATTGGGCGCGGGCTTGAAGGTCCCACGCCCGCTTGGTCCCCACCGAATACCTTGTGCCGCAACCGATCCTAAGCGAGTTCCGTAAATGGGCCCTCTGCGCAATTCGCATGGGGACCATGCGGGAACAGCATTTTGAGGCGGGATCCCGGCAGCCTAACTTTGGGCGTCGGACCTACCCTGGACGACGTTTCATATGGGGCGACTGCCCTGGACCTTCGGCTGCTGATCCGTCAGCGGCCTTCTTTTTGGCCTCCCGATGCCTGACGACCGTGAGATCCCCAATCCGGCACCATCTGGTGCTGCACCGGATTGACCCGGTGCAGGGCATCCCGCGCTTCTACGCGCTGATGATCGAGCGCAACCTGTTCGGCACGATCCGGCTCGGCGTTGGAGGCCATCGCAAAGGCAAACCGGCGGCGGGGCTGCCGGGATCTCTGAGCGTGCGGAGAGAGCCCTGGCTGTTCATCTTCCGGGGCATCGCCGCCCGGGGTGGCGCATTTTGTAGATTTGACGGGCCTTCTGAGCACTCTCCTCGCGGGCCTGCTCAGCGAGTCTCTTTTAAACTTCATCCAGGCGCCCGTGCGCTTGACCACACTTGGCGCACTGCACAATGCCTGCGGCTTCGATTTTAGGCGGCAGGATAGCTTGTCCGGCCCCGCAGGTCGGGCACGGGTAGGTAATTACAACATTGTTGGTCATTATTGCCCCCTTTACGGACTAAGAATTTGGCTCCGTTTGCTCTATCAACCGCCTTGGCTTTGCCGAATGCCCTGCAACACTCGGCCCAGAGCCGCTTCAAGTCGAGGGTTTTGGCTCAGAGGGTACTGGAGGAATGCTGCTTTGCCTTTCTTCCTTCCCCCATAAGCACAGAGGTTTCCGCTTCGCTTTTGCTTCTTGGGGACTTAGCTAGGTCAGCCGGTGATCAACTGGGCCGAGGAGGGGAGGCAAATCTGTTCGCCCGAGCGCGTCCAGCAGTTCGCGCTCGATCACACGAACCATGGCATCGAGCGGCAGATCGTTCATCTCCAGCCCGAACGGCTCTTCGAGCTCGTCACCAAGCGCATCCAGACCAAAAAACGTATAGCAGACGGTGATCACCAGAAGAGGCGTCCACCAGCCGAGCGCTTCTGCCAACGCGAACGGCAGCAGGATGCAGAAGAGATACGCAGTCCGGTGCAGCAGGAGGGTGTAGGCGAAGGGCAGCGGGGTGGCCTTGATCCGCTCGCATCCCGCTTGAACCGCGCTCAGGGTGCTTAAGCGTTGCTCAAGCACCGAATACCGGATGTCGCTGATGGTGCCGTTCGAGATCAGCCGGACGCACTGATTTCCGATCTGGCGCAGCACAGCATCTGTTGGATTTGGCCCGCTGATTGCGAAGTTCTTGCCGACCCAAGGCATGATCCGGCTGGCCTCATCCTGATTGCGTAGCCGGGCTGCCAGTCCATGAGCAAAGCCACACAAGCCAAGCAGAAGCGGTTCGCGCCGAGCCAGATCGAGATCCATCGTCTGGCGAGCGAACGAGCGTGTCTCGATAATGAGTTGGCCCCAGAGCTTGCGGGCCTCCCACCAGCGGTCGTAGCAGGCGTTGTTGCGAAAGCTCATGAAGATCGAAAGAGCAATGCCGATCAGCGTGAACGGCATGGCGCCGAGTTGGGCAAAGACTTCCGGGTGCCAACGGACCAGGAGGACAGCCAGAGCGGAGACCAGCCCCATCGCGGCCATATGAGGCGCGATCCGCGGCACGATCGACCCACGTACTGCGAACAGAATGTCCCAGAATCTCGGCTTCTCCCGGACGATCATTGATGTCTCACCACCTATTATCGAAATTGTCCCACCCTAAGCAGGTTCTGGGCCATGCCTGCGTCATCCATCTATGGCAGGGGCTTGCTGTTGATCAGGGTGGTGTTGTGCGCTTGCAGGAGTGGAGGGTCTCGAACCTCCAGCCCCGCTTTTGGAGACCGGTGCTCCAGCCGATTGAGCTACACTCCTATGCGCCGACACAGGGCCATCTTCTATAACGGCTACCGAGCCGGAGAACACATTGCCGCCCCTGGCGCCAATGGGATAAGCGCCGTGGCCGCTCTCGGCATCGAAATGATCGGCTCGCGGCGTACAAGGTCGTGGGGCACGGACCCGATGCTGTGGAAGAGGTGCAGCCGGTTATCCGGGTTACCTCAGCAATCAATACTCCGGCACAAGACGCTCCTCGGCGAGAGGAATATCCATGTGGCAGGACAGTCCTTCGCGATGATAGGCAATGTTGATCGTCGCGCGGCACTGATGCGTCAGCACCCGATGCAGCAGCGTGGTGCCAAAGCCTTTGCGGCTAGGCTGTTCCACCGGCGGCCCGCTCCGTTCCACCCACTCGATGGCAAGCCGACGCCCGGCCTCCAGCTCCCGCACCGTCCAAGCCACGGCGATCTGCCCACCTGGAACCGACAGCGCCCCGTGCTTGGCGGCATTCGTCGTCAGCTCATGCACCGCCATTCCGATTGGCACAGCCAGATCGGCCGAAAGCTCCACCGCCGGCCCGTCGAGGGTGATCCGCCGCTTCGCGCCGTCGTCGTAATGGGCCAGTTCGTTCCTGAACATCTCGACCAGCGGCGCCGTCTGCCAGTAGTCCTCCGTGAGGAGGTTGTGGGTGTTGGACAAGGAAACGATCCGGTCCGCAAATGAGTGGTAGAATTCATCGACGGAGCGCGTCGAGCGGGCTGTGGCCCCGAGGAGCCCTTGGACCGTCGCAAGAGTGTTCTTGACCCGGTGATGCAGTTCGCGGATGAGCAGCGCCTGACGCTCGTGCGTCCTCTGCCGCTCCTTGAGATGAGCCTCCACCTCCCTTTGCCGCTGCCTCGCCCGCAAGGCCGACCGTACGGCATTCACCAGGACAGCCGGGTGGAACGGCCGTTCCAGAAGCGTGACGTTCCCAAGCAGCTTAGGCAAGTGCTCGACCGGCGAGCCACCACGGTAGGTCAGCAGGATGAAAGGAAAGTCGGACCAGGGCGGCTGCAAGTTGACCCAATCGGCAAGATCCCGCCCATCGGCGCTGAGAAGCGCCTCCTCCGAGATCACAGCGCAGGCTGATGCGTCCAAACCCGCGACAAGCGTCTCGAGGCTGGAGCAAATCGTGGCTTTGATCCCGACTTCGCCAAGAATGGCCGCTGCCACCGTGCCATCCCGCCCGTGCGGGGCGAGGATCAGCACGGACACCTCATCAGCCTGTGTCATTGTCGGTCTCACGCTCCTCAAGAAGCGAGGCGCGCTGGCCCGCGAATGTCGGTACGCCTGTCAACACACCCCGGAACTGCTCCAGTGGCGGACCAACGCGCAACCCCTGGCTGTCGATCCGGAACTCCCGGATCGTGTCCTCGTGCGAACCTGTGCGCCGCTTTACCACTGACAAGGCTCTCCGGATGCGCCCGCCAGCCTCGAAAAAGCGCAGCAGCACGACTGCGTCACTCAGGTAGGTCAGGTCGATCGGCGACACTATCTGGCCGACCATGCCATGCTGCGCCAGGATCAGGATTGTCACCACGCCCTGCTGGTTCAGGTAGGTGAGGAGTTCGTGCATCTGGAGCACGATGAAGGGCTGCTCCAGCATGGCATTGAGGTAGCCGGTCAGACTGTCGATCACGACGACTTTGGCTCCACCTTGCTCGACGGCATCCCGCACCCGACCAGCGAACTCACCTGGCGAGACGTTGGCGGGGTCGATCTGCTCGATGCGAAGCCGCCCGGCTTCCAAGTGAGGCATCAGATCGAAGCCGACGCCTTTCGCCCTCTGCATGAGGATACCGGTGGTCTCGTCGAAGCTGATCATGAGAGCAGGTTCGCCGCGCTCCAGGGCAGCCCAGAGATAGCCGAGTGCGAGCGTGGACTTGCCGGCTCCTGACGGGCCGACAACGAGAGTGCTCGTGCCGCGGCTCAAGCCGCCGCCGAGGATGGTGTCGAGTTCACCGATGCCGCTGGGGATCGCCTCGAACGCGAACGAAGTGTGATGGTTGGCCGCCACGAGACGGGGGAAGATCCGCAGGCCGCCGCGCTGGATGACGAGATCGTGGTAGCCGCCCCGGAAGGCGGTGCCGCGCATCTTGGTGACAGTGAGACGCCGCCGCTCCGCCCCATAGGCCGGGACGATCTGCTCTAGCCGGATGACTGCATGGCTGATGGAGTGCAGGTTGAGATCGTCCTGCTCGGAGGTCAGGTCGTCGAGCATCAGCACCGTGGCGTCGTTGAGCAGGAAATAGCTCTTCAGAGCCAGCACCTGCCGGCGGTAGCGCAGGGAGCCCTGGGACAGAAGCCGGATCTCCGACAGCGAATCGAACACCACCCGGCTGGGCTTGACCCGCTCGATCTCGGCCAGCGCCATACGCACTGTCTCGCCGAGTTCGAGATCGGAGGAGTAGACAAGGCTCTGCTGCTGCTGTGGGTCGAAGCTCAGTTCCGGCGGCACCAACTCAAAGATCTCGATGCCGTCGAGCGACCAGCCATGGCGGGAGGCCACAGAGAGAAGCTCTCGCTTGCTCTCGGACAGAGTGATGTAGAGGCAGGTCTCACCCTGCTGCGCGCCCGCGAGCAGAAACTGCATCCCCAATGTCGTCTTGCCGGAGCCGGGCCGCCCTTCGATCAGGTGAGCCCGGTTGGCGGCATAGCCGCCAGCCAAGATGTCATCGAGGCCTGGGACGCCTGTCGGGATCGGGGCGGCATCGGAATGCGACGGAGTCGTCATGGAAACTCTCAACAGGTCAGCGGTTTCGATTAAGTCTCAGTCGGCGCTTCAACCCTCATGCTGCTCATCGGGTCCGACGTCTGGCTCATGGATCGGGCGTGTCCCGCATGGAGGGCCGCCTGTGTGTCCTTGTAGACAGGAGCGGCGGCCCTGTCTGTCCACATGTGCACACATCAGCAAGGTAATGTTCACAGTTGAACGTAAGTTGCCGTGGCGCGTTGGACCTGCCAAAGCGGTGGAGGAAAGACGTCTGATGCAGCCTGCCATGACCCCGTCACGCCTCAGGGAACGGATTGCCGGCAACAACCTGCTCAGTGCTCTCCGACCGGAAGACCTGGCCATCGTGGCGCCTTCGCTTCAGGAGTGGGAGGGCGAAGCCGGAGCTAAGCTATATCAACCCGGAGATGAGGTCAGGTTCGTTTACTTCCCCTGTGGGCCCAGTCTGGTTTCGTTTGTGGTCGAACTCGAGGATGGCCTCACGGTTGAAACGGCCTTGATTGGGCGCGAGGGAGCGGTTGGCGGGATCGTGAGCCAGGGACGCCTGCCGGCCTTTGCCCGGTCCGAGGTCCAGTTCCCAGGGCCTTTCCTGCGCCTATCCACGGCCGATCTGGAAGAGTTCGAAACCCGTTCTCCGAGCCTGCGGCATCTGTTCGCCCGCTATGCGGACTGCATGCTGGCACAGGTGTTCCAGTCGGTGGCGTGCAATGCGGTCCACACGATTGAGCAGCGAACGGTGAAATGGCTGCTGGCTGCCATTGATCGGACGGGGGACCATGACATTCCCCTGACGCAGGAGCAGTTGGCCAGCATGATGGGCGTTGGCCGAAGCTATGTCAGCCGAGTCATTCAGTCTCTGAAGCGCCGGCATCTGCTGGAGACACGTAGAGGTGGAGTTCGGGTACGCGATCTGGACAGATTGGATGCCTTGTCGTGCGGCTGCAACAATGCCCTGCGCCGCCATTTCGATCAGGTGCTGGCGGGCGTCTATCCAACCGTCGAGGAGAGTTCGGCTCAGAAGGCAGAGGCAGGCAGCAAGCGCCCTGGGTCCAGGATGAGGGCCTGACGACACCGTAAGCTGCCGTGATCCGTTGCAAATCCTGACGTCACCCAAGCGAAAGCCAGACAGGAACTCAGGTTAGGCAGCAGTGCTGAATAGGTGAGTAATGAAATCATGCTGAGCCCTCATGTCGCTCGCTGGTACGCTCGCCACTTGACCCTTGCTGTCGATTTGTACTTCATGGTGAGACTGGGCGATCTGAAGTGCAAACGGTCACGAGAAGGCGGCCTCCTTGTCGACGGCTGGCCGCCACGCCTCAACGGCCTCATCGGTGATCTTCTCTGCGCCAGCCCGAATGGCGTCGATCGCAAGCTCGTTCAATGTGGAGAAGACCTTGGCCGTGATCCCATCCGTGATGCGGGCGAGGTGCCGTAGACTCTGGGCGGACAGGGACGATGGGCATCGAAGCGGTACGCTCCGCAAGACGGCGGTCACGAGGGCTTGGAACTCCTCGTCGGCCCGCCAGCGGGGAAGCGCAAGTTGGTCAAGGCGGCGCACCAGCTGCGTGTCGCCGGCAATGGCTTCTCTCGCGTCGGCGATGCCCAGGCACACGAGCGAGGCCTTCATCTCGTTGCTGAGGAACCGGAACAGCTGGAGGATTACGCGCTGCTCGCGCGGGCTGCCCACAAGCAGATTGTGCACCTCATCGAAGACGAGCACACGGACATCGACCTGCTTCAGCAACTTAAGCGCTCTTGTCTCCAGATCGGCCAAGGATACCGCGCGTTGTTCAAGGCCGGCATCCAGTGCCCTCAAGAGCTGTGCGTAGATCCGACGCTCGCTCGGCCGTGCAGTCAGTGTGATCCCAAGAACCGGTATCGTCTCCAATCCGTACGCAGGGTGAATGATTGGCGGATTATTACGCCGAAACTTCTCGACGAGCATCGTCTTGCCCATGCAGCTATGGGCAAAAATGGCAAGCCCTGGCGGTCGGGTCGAAGGCAGGTGATCGCACAAGCCTTGCATCAGTTCGAGGACGCGCCGGGCTCTCGCGAAGCCAACCCAGCGTTCCGATCGGATGGCTCTGATGCGGATGTCCTCAGGGCGGTCGAGCAGGGCCGCAGCTCCGCGCGCGAGATGGGGCGGCGAAGGCTGCTCGACGGTCATCCCCAGAACTCCATGTCGTCGTCGCCCTCGCGCATCGTCGCGGTGTCGACCCCCTTGAGCGGCATCGGTGGGGCCTCGTTGGGCATCTGCCTGGGCGGTCTGCGCGCAATCCGGCGGCGCGCCGCAGCGCTCGCCAGAACTGCTGCATCCTCAATTTGCCGCTGGTGTGCGAGCGAGGCAAAGAGAGTTTCTTCGCTCAGGTCCCGCCGTCCCTGCTCATAGAGGCGCTTCTTCGTGTTCTTCCACTCCCACCAGGTCACCGGTGGATGGGCCAGATTGCGATAGCGGGCCTCAAAAAGCGTCCGCCTGGCTGGCGCACAAAGATCCGGGAAAGGTCACGTGGGTCATACTTGGCCAGCAGTTCGCCTCCCCGGCCAACATCGCGGGACAGAGCGTCTGACCAGTAGCGGATCTTCTCCAGATGAATGCCATCCTTCGAGAGCCGGCGACGGGTCTTGGGCAGGAAGGCTGTCCAGAACGCCATGCGATCCGGCGGCAGGTCGAAATCGACTTCGCCCTGGAGGTCGCGCCGGACGGCAAGCGGCGGCCGCAGCAGGGCGGTGTGGATTCGGTGATGGTACTTTCCGGCAATCTCAATCGCGAGCCAGACCTCAAGCTCGCGCAGCGTAAGATGGCGCGTCCCTCAGCATCGTAGTCACCGCGGATCTTGATGTTTGAGAAGGTGGTGCCTGGAAGCAGATGCACGGCACCCATCATGGTTCCGATGAGCCGCTCGATGTGGCCGCCAAAGCGCGGGGCTGCGGGCGGCCTGTATTGGAGCTTGATGCCGTATCGCGGCAGGCTGCCTTGAGGGCGCGAGTGGAACTCCGCGCCATTATCGCAGTGAAGAACTCAGGGCAGGCCTGCGACAGGCCAGTCAAGATCAAGGCCTCGCTCATTGATCCAAGCGCGTTTGTCGTAAACGGCATGCAGCAAGCATAGGCCAACGGAGGAGGCCGAAGGAGGGTCGAGCGAGAGATAGAAGCCGGCCACCATTCGGGTGCACACATCGATCGCAACCGTGAGCACGGGCCGCCCAATCGGCTGGCGGTGCTCTTCATCCACGACGATCACGTCGACCACAGTATGATCGATCTGCCAGACCTCGTTCGGACGGTCAGCTGTGTAGGAGCATGGGCTGGGAGTGACCTTCGCGAGAACATCCCCCTCCCCTCGCCTGCGCGCGGTCTTCTGCAGATCAAGTTCATTGACGCGGCGCTGAATTGTTCGGCGGTCTGGTAGCAGTAATCCCTCGACGCGGCATGCATCGTGCACACGCTCGATCAAAGCACTTATGGTCGGGCGCTCCCGTCTGAGCCAGAAGCGCTCGATCTGGTCTGCAATCAGCTTCTCGACTCTGGGGTCGAGCCGCTTGGCGCTCACGGGAGTTCCAGCCGACTGGGGTAGCAGGCTTGTGGCGCGCTTGGTCTGACGGAAGCGGGCCACGAGGCGAAATAGCGTTGATCGGGGAATACCGAGTCGTTCACGCGCGGCTTTGACAACCTCGTCTGTCACCTTCCATCCGGAGGCTTTGAGAAGGTCACGTAACAAGATATCGCGGCGCTCTGCCTCCGGCCAGCGCGGGTCATCGGGATCGATGAGGCGAGATCCATTCATGCGGAAAGAATGGGTTCGATGAACTGAT
This sequence comes from Microvirga medicaginis, assembly GCF_052658925.1. Classification (NCBI taxonomy): domain Bacteria; kingdom Pseudomonadati; phylum Pseudomonadota; class Alphaproteobacteria; order Hyphomicrobiales; family Methylobacteriaceae; genus Microvirga; species Microvirga medicaginis. The sequence continues at coordinate 89,743 of NZ_JBQWEL010000021.1, forward strand.
CGGACGGTCTCACATGAAATACCAATAGTCTCAAATGAAATGCAGCCCGTTGCACTCCAGTCTCAGCTAAGTCGTTGGTTTGTCAGAGGCCACCAGTCCCATCATGAAGTACAAATCGACACTTGTCGTCAATTCTGATGCGAGGATCTGCCCGGTGTGAGCATCCACTCCGATGTGCAGCTTGCGCCAAGACCGGCGCCTCTGGGTACCATCCTTCTCGATCAGCCACTCGCCGGCTCCACAGAGCCGCAGGCCCGTGCTGTTCACCAGCAGGTGAACGGGCCCGCGCGAACTTGGACGTGGCTTTGGATCTCCAGGGTCTCGGCGCGTCGGCTCAGGGTCGAGTGATCCGGCACGGCCAGATCCAGGCCCAGAGTTGGAGGATTGATCCGATCAAGCCTTCCGTCTGACGCAGCGCCAACCGGAACACCGCCCGCAACGTCAACGCCGTTCGGATCGCCAGAGCCGAGTAGTGTGGTTGACCACCCCGTGTCCTTCGGGGCTCGGCCCGCCAAGCGGTGATCGCCTCCTCAGAGAACCAATCGTGAGGCTGCCGCGCTGGCGCAGGCTGGCATCGTACTCGGCCCAATTTGTCACCCGATACCGCTGCTTGGGAATGCGGTGCCGACGAGCGGCATTGGCTTTGAACGGCACGGTAGACATCCGATAGGAAGGGCACAGTCCTCCTATGTGATCCGGTTCCAGTTACCAACTCGCCTATTCGTGCAACAAAGCGGCTGATTGCCCTCAACCATGTCGCTCGCGTGTGAAAGTCCCCGGATGACGGGGCCTTTCTTTTTGAGAGCTGCACCAAGGCATGCGTCACAAGGTGGCGGCTACTAGACCGGGATCGTCACGAACAGCCGGTCGAAGTCGGATGGGGCATGCTGCTGCCCGTCTCTGTTGGTGATGAGAGGACGTCTCTCACCCCTCAAGCGTCAACGCACGGGCTTTCTCGGCTGCGGCGGCTGCGGTCTCGCAGGTCACCGCCACAGCACCCTGCTCTCCGTTTCCAGTGACGACAAAGAACATGCTACCTCCTTTTACTGCGCTCCCAAAAGTAAGCTCTTTTGCAGTCAGGACAAGCCGAGCGGGTCCGGCAAACATGGCCCGTATTGGGCAGAAATGGTTCAGAATTTAGTCTGTCAATAGGATTGTTTTTATTGTCGCGCTGAAACGGGATGCTTCTGACAGAGTTGGCTTGCCGTCTGTATAATCGGTAGCAGACAGATTCCGAAAGGATAAAAACGATGCAGAAACACCTCAAAGCAAGCAGCACCGTGCTTGCGCTGGCCCTCGCGCCGATGCTCGCTTTCAGCGAAGCTGCATTCGCCAAGAAAGGTGGCGAAGGTGGAGGCGATCCGAGTGGCCGCGGCGGGCAGGCGGACAGCGCGGCGAGCCACAGCGCCGGGAGATCCGAGGCCTCCCCGGGCCACACCGGCTCCGCCCCGGGCTCGGCGGGCACGACCTCCGGTCCATCGGGAGCCACTCCGGCCATGGGTGCGCAACCGCCTGGTCTGGCCGGCACAGCCCCCGGCTTGGCAGGAGCCACCCCGGGCCAGAGCCGGAGATCGCTGGACGGCAATGTCTCCGCAACTGTGTCCTCCCGGACGACCGGCCGGGTTGCTGGACTATCGCAGGATGTCACCGGCTCCGTGGACGCCTCCGTCGCTCGGCAGGCCAATTTCGGTGGCCTGATCTCGTCGCTCAACCACGCGGAGATCCAGGCTCGGCAGATCGGCAGCCTCACCACTATTGGCGAGGTCACGTTCGTCGATGCGAGCAGCCTGACGCGAGGGGCACGCGCCAAGGCGCTCGACAACGCTCTCAGCCGGGCCCGCGTGTCTGATCTCCGGGCAGCCTTGAGCGGCAACGCGGCCGTCAGCAGCGTGCTCGCCGCCAACAACGTCGCACTCGATGACGTGATTTCCGTCAGTGTCATGGCCGACGGAAACTTGGTCGTCTACACGCGCTAGCGGCCAAGCCGATTAGCCGTCTCTCTGAGCTCCGGCCAAGGCGGCCGGGGCTTTTCTTTGCAGCGAGCAACGGCTGAAGAAGCTCCCAAGACGATGGCCTTCCTTGGCACTGTCAATGCCCTGCGACAGCCCCCTCCCAGGCGGCCTCAGCCGGCAGCAACACTGAGGGCCTTCAATCCGCTGAGGCGCGCCGCTGACGCGGGACTGAGAGCCGTTACGATGGCGTATGGGGCTCAGGACCCACAATCGTCAATCAGGCCGGAACTCCTACTGCTCAGGTGAGTTTTCCCATCGCCCTGCCGATTAGACCTGTGGCAGGACGAGGAGAACATCATGAGAAAGCTTGCCTTGGGTGCCGCCGCCGCTCTCGCGCTCGCCGGCAGCGCGACGCTCGCTGTGGCCCAGACGACGACCGTGACGATCGATCCCGCCGAAGAGACGACGGTGACCAAGTACGTGACCGAGCACAAGCTGAGCTCGGTTGACGTGCCGGGCGTGACGTCGGTGACGGTCGGCACGGAACTGCCCTCGGCGGTTGAGCTGCATACGGTCCCGAGCGTTTCGAAGTACCGGGTTGCCGTGATCAAGAACCAGACGGTTCTGGTCGACCCCGGCACCCGCAAGGTGGTGAAGGTCATTCAGGCCAAGTAGCCGTGGGCCAAGGGCGTGTGATGTTGCAATCAACGCCATAGCCCGGCAAGGCCTTCAGCTGAGCCGCCAAACCGAAAGCCCGGAGTCCCCGGGCTTTTTCTTTTGCTTGATCTTTGCGACTATTACGCTTCTGCCGCGGTCTCGATCCAGAGCAATTGTTCCGCGATGATGCCGAGGCGGAAGTGTAGACGGCTTTCATGGAAAGGCAATTCTGAATAATAATTCAGAAAAATAAGACATTCTCTCCTCGGTAACTGTCCTATCCACCGAGTTATGCTTGATCACGATATTCGGAATGCTCAGTCCATTCAAGACATCTTCCTTTGAATGCAGTGCACAGGGAACATCAATCTCTCCCGGTCGTTTGTGTGCGCTGACGCACGCTCACGTGAGCTTGGTCAGGAATGGAGTTTACACAGATGCGAATAGCGTTGCTGACGACGGTCGCCGCCGCAGCTTTCTCTCTGAGCCTTGCGGCTGTTGCCTAGTGGTGTGAGTTTGAGGCGATGTCACGATGACTTTGAGCTATGGCGGAAAGTGGGTGATGCTGGATTGAGAAAGGCGGCGTATCGAGGCGGGTGACGAGCCTGCCAGAACCTCTGCGAGAGAGCGATACGCCTATGACAGAACCTACCAATGTTTTACGCCTGCGTCAGCCCGATGCGGTTGACGATCCCCTGACGGGTATCCTGCGAGTGGGCGCCCGCAAGCTGCTGGCCCAGGCCATCGAGATCGAGGCTGAGGCCTTTCTCGCCAGCATGCGCGACCTGAAGC
>NZ_JBQWEL010000022.1:0-85499 GCF_052658925.1 Microvirga medicaginis
AACTTTGTCTTTGGCGTCATGCCTGGCTTCTGGAAGAAAGCCTATCAAAGTGCAGTTAGGGCGACGAAATCAACAATTGAACTTCAACGCCTAACGCCTTCTTGTACGACAAGTGAGTACGACCTGGAAATGGACCAAGGCCATTTTTGAGCTCAATCGCTGTCATTATGGTTAACGAGGTGCAAGACGCAGAGCCGACCAATGAGAGCTGAGACTCCTCAATCGGCAGGTCTCAGCCAGCACTCTAGCGCTTCGTGCCGCTCACCGGGGACAGAGCTTCTGGTAGCTTCCCATCGTGCGATTGGATCAGAGCTCCTGTGCGAAACTCAGAATTTCTAACAGGGCTCGGTGATGAACGAACCTCTCCTGAATGCGGCCATTGCCGCAAACCCAGCCCTCATCCGGATAGGAGTGGAAAAAGAGGTCTATTTTCCTTCAACTTATCGAGATTTAGGAGGTGGTGGGCCCGGCAGGACTCGAACCTGCAACCAGACCGTTATGAGCGGTCGGCTCTAACCATTGAGCTACAGGCCCTTCCAAGGAAGGAAAGGAAATCATCTAACCGAGGGAAGGCCGTTCGTCACCCCCCTGTTTGGCCGGAGACGTCCCTTACGGCCTTCCAAGGCATCCTTCACGCCGATATGTGCAGCGGAATAGAGTATTCCATCCTATACCCTCAGCGAACCCTTTGGTCTCGCTCCCGTTGAGGGAGGGGCCCTATCGGATATCGAAGGAGGATTGGGTGGGATTGCTTGTGGATGGGGTCTGGCAGGACCGGTGGTATGACACCAAGAGCACCGGCGGGCGCTTCGTGCGAAGCTCCGCCCCCTTCCGGAGCTGGATCACGGCGGACGGGTCTCCGGGTCCTACGGGTGAAGGCGGCTTCAAGGCTGAGGCCGGGCGCTATCATCTCTATGTCTCGCTCGCCTGCCCATGGGCTCACCGCACCCTCATCATGCGCAAGCTCAAAGGTCTGGAGGAGATGATCTCTCTCTCCGTCGCGCACTGGCGCATGCTGGAGCACGGCTGGACGTTTAAGGAGGGGCCGGGCGTCATTCCTGATCCGCTTCATCGGGCGCAGTATCTTTACCAGGTCTATACGGCAGCAGAGCCGACCTATACCGGCCGCGTGACGGTGCCCGTGCTGTGGGACAAGGAAAAGAGCACCATCGTCAGCAATGAATCCGCCGAGATCATCCGCATGCTCAACTCCGCGTTCGACGGGATCGGCGCCCGGCCCGGCGATTACTTCCCCGAACCCTTGCGCGACGAGATCGACGCGTTGAACGCACGCATCTACGACAATGTGAACAACGGCGTGTACAAGGCGGGCTTTGCGACCACGCAGCAGGCTTATGAAGAAGCGATTCATCCGCTGTTCGAGACGCTCGACAGGCTTGACGAGCGGCTTGCATCGCGGCGTTACCTTTGCGGCGGCAGACTCACCGAAGCCGACATTCGATTGTTCACGACGCTCGTGCGCTTCGATCCCGTTTATATGGGACATTTCAAATGCAATCTGTGCCGGATCGCGGATTATCCGAGCCTGTCAGGATATCTGCGTGATCTCTATCAGACTGCGGGCATCGCCGAGACGGTGAACATGCAGCATATCAAGGGTCATTATTACGAGAGCCATCGCAATATCAATCCGACAGGCATCGTGCCGCTCGGGCCCATTCTCGATCTCGACGCGCCGCACGGACGCGAGCGCTTTCAGGGTTTGTAGACTTCGATTTCCTCTTCGAAGCCTTCGACGGCATGCGCCCCGAGTGGATGAGGATTGCCCCACAGATGCTCGACGAAAGGCTTCGACATGAGCAGCGGCTCGCCGAGGCGTTTGTTGAGATCGGCGATGCGGCTCGCAAGATTCACGTCTCGCCCGATTACCGTGAAATCGAGACGCTGACCGGAACCCACGTTGCCATAGGCTGCATCACCGTGATGCAGGGCAAATCCCACACTGACCTGCACAGGAAACCGCCCTTCGTTGTTCGCAGCCTCGACGCGCCGCAGCGCCTTGGTGGCTGCCGTCAGAGCCGATTGCGCGGCGCTGCCGGTGTCATCGCCGCGATCACGCATGATGGCGAGCAATCCATCCCCCAGATATTTCAGCACCTCGCCCCCCTCATCCTCGATGGGTGGCACGAGGCAGTCGAAGTAATTGTTCAGGAGCTCCACAGCGCTTTCGGGGCTGAGCGTCGACGAGATGCGCGTGTATTCGCGCATGTCGGCAAACAGGATCGCAGAGCGGATGCGCGTCACCTGCCCGCGCTGAATGGCGCCCGAGAGAATGGCCTTGTGCGGATCGTCCCCCACATAGATGCGCAGCACCTGATCAAGCCGGTTGCTGGTGGCGCGCAGCTCCGTGACGAGTGCGAATGACGGCATGACGAGGCGCAGGATCATGAGGTCCTGCTGGCTGAATCCTTGAGGCGAGCGCGTCGCCAGGGAAATCGCGTTCTCCGCACCGCTGGTGAAGCTGATCGGAATGACGAGGTAATGGCGGTAGCCTGCCTCCTTCAGCTCCGGAATGATCGGGAAGAGATCGTCAGGCGTTTCCGCGAGATCGAGAAAAAGCCATTCGCCAGTGCGGTTCACATAGGCGAAGGGGCTCTTCTGATAGATGGCCTCGCGCCGGTCCCCGTGCGGAAGATAGCGCACGACGGTCCCCTCCTCCCGGGTCCAGAAGCGCCCGATCCCGGCATATTCCGAGTGCAGCGCCTCGATGGCCGAGACTGCCCGGTCGACGGGCACGCCCAGGTCGATCAGCCGATGCAGGAACCCGTTGAGAACCTCATTGGCATCCTCCATTCGGGCTGCCGTGGTCACGAGCCAATCCCGCAGGGCAATGACCCGCGGCAGGACTTCCGCGTCGAGGCTGCGGGCCAGCGATAACAAATCGTTCGGGATGGCTGCCAGAGGTGAGGATGACATCATAAGGCCAAGGTGTGTTGTCTCCATCCCTCCTTCAAGGCATGGGGAGGCGTGACTTGAGAAAAGATGCTATGCGCCTCAAAAGGGCAATCATTTTGACAGAGCGCCCATCGATGTCATAGAGCCGGACCATGCCAACAATCGATACGCTTTTCGTCACCAAGATCTACCGGGCCGAGCTGACCGGGGTAAAGGCCGAGCGCCGCAACGCGGAGCTTGAGACCGCCTGCCTCTCCATCGCCGAGGACGACGAGGCCGGGCAGCGCTGGTGCGCCAAGAACGGCTATCCGGGCTACACCTCCTATGCCTCGCTCAATGACCTGCCCTGGCGGGTGCCGGTGTTCGGTGATCTCCTGAAGGAGATCGACAAGCACGTGGCGGCCTTCGCCAAGGAGCTGGAATACGACCTCCAGGGTCGCAAGCTCGTGATGGACAGCCTGTGGATCAACATCCTGCCGCCCGGCGGCATCCACACGTCCCATATCCACCCGCACTCGGTGATCAGCGGAACCTATTACGTGACGATCCCCGAGGGGGCGAGCGCGCTCAAGCTCGAAGACCCGCGCCTCGGCTTCATGATGGCGGCCCCGCCCCGCAAGGCGAAGGCGAGGCCCGAGAACCGGCAGTTTGCCTATATGAAGCCTGCTCCCGGCACGGTGTTGCTCTGGGAAAGCTGGTTGCGCCACGAAGTCCCGCTGAACGAGGCGGACAGCGAGCGTATCAGCGTGAGCTTCAACTATTCCTGGCAGTAGGACTTAAGGGTCCGGGCAAAATTCATTTCGCTTCGCTCGGACCTCATCCTGCCCCACGTCGTCATGGCCGGGTTTGTCCCGGCCATCCACGTTTTGGGAACCGCAACGCCTCAAAGAGGTGGATCCCCGGGCCAAGCCCGGGGATGACGAATGGGGATTTATCGATAAAGCAGCGTGCCCCTCACACCTCCGCCCACATCCGGAACAGGTTGGCGCTGCTCTTGGCAAGCAGGTCGAATTCCGGCGTCTTGCCGTGCTGCGCGAAGAGATTGCGCCGCGCGGTCTCGAGGTCGAAGAGCAGCTCGCGCTTCGCGCTGTCGCGCACATAGCTCTGCGCCCAGCCGACCGCGACGAGGCGCTCGCCGCGCGTGACGGGCGCGACCCGATGCAGCGTCGTGGAATCGTAAGCGACGAGATGACCTGCGGGCAGTTTGATCTCGTCTTCGCCCGACATGGATTCGATGACGAGTTCGCCGCCATCGTAAGTTTCGGGGTCGGCGAGAAAGAGCGTGAAGGACACGTCCGTGCGGACGCCGTTCATCAGCGGATTGTCCACATGGGAGCCGTATTGCTTGCCTTCCGTGTAGCGACCAAAGAGCAGCGGCGTCAGCGCCTTTGGCCGCGCGGCAAGATTGAACATCTCGTTCGATTGAATGGCATTCGTCACCCGCTCGCGCAGGAGCGTGAGAGCCGCGCCTTCGCGTGCCTGCTCATTGTCCTTCACGAGCCTGGCGCTCCATCCCGCCGTCGCGCGTCCGTCCTCGAAGCGCATGGAGCCGAGCATGGTACGGATCTCTTCGATCTCGCTCGGGGGGAGGATATCCGCGATGGTGATGAGCATGGATTTTAAGCCTTCAGACTTGCCTTCCGCCCTCATAGGGGGTAGCTAAGTGCCTGTAAAGACTATCAGTTTTTAATATTTCTAAACTAGCCGCCGGTGGCCTTGATCCGCCGGGAGGGGGATCATGATGAAAAAGCGTAAGATTTGGGCAGGCTTGAGCACCGCCGTTTTGGTTGCGGCTCCGGTTGCCTCGCAGGCTGCGAAGGTGGCGGCCTATCCTCAGGCTGCTGTCGAGACCAAGGCGGATCAGAACCTGCTGCAGCTTGCCCAGGCGCATCAGGGCCATGGCGCGCCGGCCAAGCCTGCCGCGTCGATGGATGGCGAAGGCGATGAAGGCGGCGCTTCCGGCGAAAACCTTGCACCTCAGCTCCATCTCTATCGTGGCATCGAGATGATCCGCGGACACCTGCTCGTCGGCAACGAGCTGATCGAAGCCGGCCGCTGGGCCGATGCCCTGCCCCACTTCCTGCACCCGGAAGAGGAAATCTACGCCAGCCTGCGCGAGGACCTGAAGACCTTCAACGTCGCTCCGTTCCAGGCGGCTCTGAAGTCGCTCTCGCAGACCGTGAAGGCGAAGAACAAGGACGCCTATACCCGCGCCCGTGCGGCGCTGGACGAGCGCCTCGCTGCTGCAGAGACTGCCGCGCGCGCGAAGGAAACGAACGGCCTCTACTTCACGCTGGAGACGGCGCTCGAAGTGCTGCAGCAGGCTGCCGACGAATATGGCGAGGCCATCGAGAAGAACCGCATCGCCAACGTGGTTGAATACCAGGATGCACGCGGCTTCGTGTTCGAGGCTGACCGCCTCGTCGGTGCCGTGATGCAGGACGCAGGCGCCAAGAACGCCGATGCGGCGAAGGCTCTGAAAGCCAGCCTCGACGAGCTGAAGGCCATGTTCCCGGCCGTGACGCCGCCCAAGCAGCCGGTCAAGGACGCCAGCGACTTCCTGAGCACCGTTGCGAAGTACGAGCTGCAGCTCGGAAACTTCCGCTGACATCATGAGGCGCGAAGGCCTGATCCATTTGAGGCGGGTTCTGCCCGTTCTGATGATCGCCACGCTCGCCGGGGGAGCAGCGGAGAAATCCACCTTCACCGATATCGAGCATTGGCGAAAGGCCTTCGCGCGTCCCGATCACACGCCTGAGCCTTCCGACAATCTCACGACGCCTGAGAAGGTGAAGCTGGGCGCAGCTTTGTTCGAAGACACGCGTCTGTCGGGCACAGGCAATATCTCCTGCTCCAGCTGCCACCAGGCGGATCTGTCCTTCTCCGACGGGGTCGATCGTCACACGGGTCTCGACGGCAACCCCCTCGACCGGCGCACGCCCCCGCTCTGGAACATGGCCTGGGGTCTCTCCTGGTTCTGGGATGGTCGCGCCGCAACCATTGAGGCACAGGCTGCAGGCCCCATCGAGAACCAGCGCGAAATGGCGGGCAATCTCGAGCATGCGATCAAGACGCTTGGCTCCGACCCGCTGATGCAGAAATCCTTCGCGACAGCCTTCCCTGAAGATCCCGCCGTCACGCGCGCCAATCTCATGAAGGCGATCGCCGCCTTCGAGCGCACGCTGGTCTCGCCGGAGACACGCTTCGATCAATGGGTGAAGGGCGACGACAAGGCGCTCGACGCGGATGAACTGGCGGGCTTCTCGCTTTTCATCGGCAAGGCGGGCTGTGTCTCCTGCCATCAGGGCTGGCGCTTTACGGATGAAGCCTTTCACGACATCGGCCTTCCCAGCGGCGACAGGGGACGCGGGCCGATCCTCGGCGTGAGCGCGGCAGACCACGCTTTCAAGACGCCGAGCCTGCGTGAGCGCGTGTGGACCGCGCCCTACATGCATGACGGCTCTCTCGCGACCTTCGAGGATGTGGTGGATCATTATGCGCAAGGAATCGTGAAGCGCCCCACCCTCTCCGCTGATCTGCCGCAACGTATCGACCTGTCCGAGAAGGAACGGGCGCAACTCGTCGCTTTCCTGAACACGCTGTCCAGCGAGGATCCTCCGCGCCCTGCAAGCCTGCCGCCGAAGACGATGGTCTGGGGTGCGCCGGCGCAGGCTGTTTCGACCACCATTGTGAGCCAGAGGGACCGGCGTTTCTCGCCGGGTGCCATCCTGCTGAAGTTAGGCGAGGCCCTGCGCATCCTCAACGATGACACGCGCACGCACAATGTGCGCGTCGACAGCGCGAACATGAGTTTCAACTCGGACGGGCAGAACCCGGGCGATACGGTGACCCTCGGCTTCGACCAGCCGGGACATTACGACATCATCTGCGGCATTCACCCGGAGATGCGCCTGAGCGTGGACGTGGCCTCCGCCACAGCGCGTTAGCTTTAAAAAAATCAACGCCTCTTTTCCGGCGGCACGGGCTCACGGGATCGACTACAACAAGACCATGCTCCGCGATGACGATACTCTCTATGCCGCCCTGCTCGCCCGCGATCCTTCCTATGAAGGGTTCGCCTATGTGGGCGTGAAGACCACCGGCATCTTCTGCCGTCTCACCTGCCCGGCCCGCAAGCCGAAGCGCACGAACGTCGTATTCTTCTCCTGCCGGGACGCAGCCCAGGATGCGGGCTTCCGCCCCTGCATGCGCTGCAAGCCGCTCGATCTGAAGCGACCGACGAGCGACGCATTCGAGACCTTGCGCGAGAAGATCCAGGTGGAGCCCGAGCGCAAGTGGAGCGCAGCGGATCTCAAGAATCTCGGCTATGATCCCTCGACTGTCCGCCGCGCCTTTCAACGAGAATACGGCATGACCTTTGCGCGATATGCGCGTTCGCAACGCTTAGGAGTCGCCGTCAGCCGATTGCAGCAGGGAGGTTCCGTGATGGATGCGCAGTTGGATGCGGGATACGAATCCGGCAGCGGCTTTCGAGAAGCCATCACCAAGCTGGTGGGCGATGCGCCCGCACGCACGACGGGGCGCCAGATCCTCACGGCACGATGGATAGACACGCCCATTGGAGCCATGCTCGCCATCGCCGACAATACGGGCGTGCATCTCCTGGAATTTGTGGACCGTACCGCTCTTCCCACCGAGATCATGCGCCTGCGCAACCGCGTCGGGTCGATCTGCTTCGGCAACAATCCGATGCTCGAGCGGCTTGCCGAGCAGGTCGAGCGCTACTTCTCAGGTCATTCGGCCTGTTTTGATGTGCCTGTTGTGCAGCGGGGCAGCGCGTTCACGACGATGGTCTGGGAAGCCCTTCGGCAGATCCCGCCGGGCAGCACCCGCAGCTATGGCGAACTCGCCCGCCTCATCGGACGCCCCGAAGCCTCGCGGGCCGTGGCGCGCGCCAACGGCGCCAACGAAGTCGCCATTATCGTGCCTTGCCATCGCGTGATTGGCGCGGACGGCTCGCTGACCGGTTATGGCGGTAAGCTCTGGCGCAAGCAATGGCTGCTCGAGCATGAGCGCCGGATCGCAGCAACCCTTTCCAAGCAGTGAGGAAGACATGTCGAATCAGTTCCTTCAGGCCCAGACCTTCAGGTCGCTCCATGTTCCTGGCCGTCCGCTTGTGCTGTTCAACGTCTGGGATGCGGGAAGCGCCAAGGCCGTTGCCGCCGCCGGCGCCAAAGCGCTCGCGACGGGGAGCTGGTCCGTCGCAGCGGCGCACGGCTTCACGGATGGCGAGCAGATGCCCTTGGATCTTTGTCTCGCCAATCTGCAACGGATCGTCCGCGCGACCGACCTCCCGGTCACCATCGATCTTGAAAGCGGTTATGGCGCCGATCCCGAGGCTGTGGGCGTGACGATGACGCAGGCGCTGCAGGCAGGAGCCATTGGCTGCAACATCGAGGACAGCCTTCCGGAGAATGGTTTATTGCGCGAGAGGGCGGATCAGGCCGCTCGGCTCAGGGCGGCCAGAGCCGCAGCCGATGCGCTCGGCATTCCAGCCTTCCTGAACGCTCGCACGGATGTCTTTTTCCAGTCCGGCCCAGAGCAACACGATGAGGCCATGGTGGAGGCAGCCCTCGAACGCGGCCGGGTCTATGCCGAGGCAGGCGCAGATGGCCTGTTCGTGCCGGGACTGGCCCATGAAAGACTCATCGGCATCCTGGTGGAACGCTCGCCGCTCCCGGTCAACATCATGGCAAGCGGAACAACACCGTCCGCCTTGAAGCTCGCGGAGCTGGGTGTGGCCCGGATTAGCCACGGGCCGGGGCCATACCGCCTGGCCATGCGCATTCTGGAGAACGCGGCGAGAGATGTCTTCAAGGAGACCGAAGGCTTTGCGGCCGCTTCCTGAGAAGTGCGGTTCCCCGGCTAGAGCATCGGACGAGAAAAGTGGACTTGCACTTTTGGGATCCATCCGATGCTCCCTTTTATAGAAAGCGCGTCGTTGAATGCGGAAAACCGATTCCACTTTTCACTGACGTGGCCCTTCGGGTCGCTAGCGCGGCCCGCTGGGTCCGCACGATGCGCTTGCGTCAGAAGACGCGGCGTTAAGCCCGCGTCTTCTCGATCTTCGGCAGGAAATAGGTGAGAAGGCCGATTGCCGGCAGGAACGACACGATCTTGTAGACCGTCTCGATGCTCGTCATGTCGGCGAGTTGGCCGAGCACTGCCGCGCCTAAGCCGCCCATGCCGAAGGAGAGGCCGAAGAACAGGCCTGCAATGGTGCCGACGCGCCCGGGCACCAGCTCCGTCGCATAGACGAGGATGGCCGAGAAGGCGGAGGCCAGCACGAGGCCGATGATGATGCTGAGCACCGTCGTCCAGAACAGGCTGGCGTAAGGCAGCATCAGCGTGAACGGCAGCACGCCGAGGATCGAGATCCAGATCACGTAGCGCCGGCCGATCCTGTCGCCGATGGGCCCGCCGATCACCGTGCCGGCGGCCACGGCTCCGAGGAATACGAAGAGATAGATCTGCGCTTCCTGCACCGACACCTGGAACTTGGAGATCAGGTAGAAGGTGAAATAGCTGGAGATGCTGGCGGTATAGAAATTCTTCGAGAAGACGAGCAGCATCAGGATCGCGATCGACACGCCGATGCGCTTTTTCGACAGGGTCGACGATGTCGTGGCAGTGCGCGGCTTAGCCTTGAGGTCCACGAGCTTCGCCCGATACCAGCGTCCCACGTTGAACAGGATGATCATGGCGAGCAGCGCCACGACGGAGAACCAGGCGATGCTCGATTGTCCGAACGGCACGACGATGAAGGCCGCAAGCAGCGGCCCGAGGGCCGAGCCTGCATTGCCGCCCACCTGGAACACGGACTGCGCCAGACCATGGCGCCCGCCGGAGGCCATGCGGGCGACGCGGGAGGATTCGGGATGGAACACGGAGGAGCCCATGCCCACCAGCGCCGCGCCGACGAGCAGGAGCGGATAGGAACCCGCCTGCGAGAGCGTGAGCAGGCCGATGAGCGTGAAGCCCATGCCTAAGACCAGGGAGAAGGGCTGCGGCTTCTTGTCAGTATAGGTGCCGACCAGCGGCTGCAGCAGGGAAGCGGTGAGCTGGAAGGTGAGCGTCAGCAGGCCGATCTGGCCGAAATCGAGATGGAAATTCGCCTTGAGGATCGGATAAATCGCCGGCAGCAGGGACTGGATCAGGTCGTTCAGGAGGTGAGAGACGCTGATGGCCGCCAGGATCGGGATGGCGATCCGCTCAACAGAGACACGAGCGGGAGCGGCGGCAAAGGCAGGCGACTTGGTGTCCATGGCGTTCTTAGGTTAAAAGGCCAAGCTCCGCCCGGCCTGCTTAAGGCGTTTCCAAGCCGACTATATACCAGATTGTTTCCTTCAAAGCTCAGCTGATCCTGCAAGGCAGGGCTGTTGCTCCTGCATCGGACCTCAGTCTTTGTCCTTCTCATCCCATTCGTAGACCCGTTCCGGTCCATCCGCGTAAGGCTCGGTCTCCTCCTCCACCTCATGGAAGGTGATCTTGATCAAGGGGATGACGCTCTCGTCGCCCTGCGTGCTCCGCTCGAAGCGCAGCATATCATAATAGACGCAGCGCGAGCGGCCCGGATAGGAGCGGCACACCGCCGGGCGTCCATGATAGATCGTGCAACCGCGGGTCTTCTGGTCGAGAAACATGCAGGTCTTCTCGAAGATCTTGTCCTTCACCCGCTTGAGCACGCGCTCGCCCTCGAAATCCGCGGTGTAGCGTTCGCGCGCCTCCTCGAAGGACACCCCGAAATGCTTCGCCAGCCGCGTGATGTCGCGCTTCGTGACCACCACGCGCTCGTAGATCGAGCAGCAGAAAGCCGGGCACTTGTTGCAGTCGAAATAGACGCGGGGCTGATCGTCCTTGATGACGCGTTCGGACATGAGGGCTCCTGCGATGCACCTGGCTTCAGGGATAGTGATTGCCCGTATCTATGGGAGCCTTCCCGCGAATCCAGCGGCTTCCACGTCATCCAACAAGGCCACGGAGACAGCGACGGCCTTGTTGGATGACGTGATCATCAGAGGAAACGGTCAGAGACCATGCTGCTGAACAACACGCAGAAGGCTCTCATCGGCGCAGCCGATTTCCTGTTCTGACCTATGAAAAAGGCGGGCCTGGCGCCCGCCTTTTTGATTGATGAGGCTAAATCCTTACTCGGCGGCCACGAGAACTGGCTCACGTTGAGCTGCAGGCGTACCGGTCGTCCCGTCATAGACGGCCTGATCGAGGATACGCTCCTCCTTCGCCACGATCACAGGCACAAGGATCTGACCTGTGACGTTGGTCATGGTGCGCATCATGTCGACCACGCGATCGATGGCGACGATGTAGCCGATTCCTTCGAGAGGCAGTCCTGCCGTACTCAAGGTCAGCGTGAGCATCACGATGGATGTGCCAGGCACGCCTGCCGTGCCGAGCGAGCCGAGAACGGCGGTCAGGCCGATGAGCACATATTGCGTCAGCGACAGATCGAGACCGAAATACTGGGCAATGAAGATCGAAGCGATGGCAGGATAGATCGCGCCGCAGCCATCCATCTTCACATTCGCCCCCAGAGGCACGGCGAAGCTCGCGTAGCTCTGCGGCACGCCGAGCTTCTCCACGGCGACGCGCAGGCTCATCGGAAGCGTGGCCAAGCTCGACGAGGTCGCAAAGGCCATCTGCTGTGCCGGCAACGCCCCCTTGAAGAAGCGGCCGACCTTGAGGCCATGCAGCTTCAGCAGGCCGCCATAGACCACGATGATGTGGAACAGGCAGGCGAGATACATGGCTGCGATGAACTTGCCCAGCGGCAGCAGCGAGGAGATGCCGTACTTGCCGACGACCCAGGCGATCAGGCCGAATGTGCCGATCGGCGTGAGCTGCAGGACCCAGCGCGTGATGCGGAAGACCAGCGTCGCGCCCTGATCGACCACGTTGCGAATGGCAGCCGTCTTGTCTCCCAGCGAAACGAGGGACGCACCGACGATTCCTGAGAAGAAGAGGACCTGGAGCACATTCGTGTCAGCCATGGCCTTGATCGGATTGGTCGGAACGATGCCGATCAGCACCTCGAGAGGGGTCGGGATCGTGCGCGGCTTCACCTCGCCCAGCGGCAGGTTCGACAGGCCGACGCCCGGATCGATGAGATGGCCGAACGCGATCCCCACAAGGACCGCGATGGTCGAGGTAGCGATGAACCAGAAGAGCGTCCGCAGGCCCAGGCGCGCGACATTGCCCGCCTCCGCGAGCTTCGCAACGCTGGCGGTGATGGTGAAGAACACAAGCGGGATCACGATCATCCGCACGAGGTTCAGGTAGAGATCGCCCAGCGGCTTGAACCAGACGGCGGCCTGCTCTCCTGCCAGGATGCCCGCCAGGATGCCAAGGGCAAAGCCCACAGCGACCCTTTGCCAAAGAGGTCGCTTAAACCACGAATTTATCATGTAGATATAGTCCTATTTACGAGTTTAATCCGCAAATAATCGATGGCCCCACAAAGCACAATTGTCGCAGGCGCAGGACCGTCCTGGAGTAATTGCATGGGCTGCAGTCCGGAATGCCCCTCACGATGATGTGTGTCGGCCCGCCGTGCCGGAACGCTTTCCCATGCTCCATCTTATCGGCGAGCATGGACACGCATGATCTCGCATGACGCTTTCTCGACTTCTCTCCTCTCTCAGATCGTCCTTGGTTCTCACTCTCCTGATGGCGCCGGTCTTATGCGCTTCGGCGCAGCCGGGTCCTGCACCGCAATCGGGAGCACCGGAGGCGCAGCCTCTGAAGGGAAGCATGGAGCGTGCCAGGAGCCTCGAAAACCTCCGCTCTCTGATCGTTGCTCACGAGGGACGGATCATGGCTGAGGAAGCTTTCAAAGGCTCCAGCTTGGAGCGGCCGACCAACATCAAGTCTGCATCCAAGACCATCCTGTCCGCTCTGGTCGGCATCGCCATCGAGCGCGGCGTTCTCAAAGGCGTCGACCAGCCCATCGCGGAGATTCTGGATCGGAGCATTCCGCCTGATGCCGATGAGCGCGTGAGGCGGATCACCATCGGCCACCTCCTCTCCATGCAGGCAGGCCTGGAGCGAACCTCGGGCCGCAATTACGGCTCATGGGTGAGCAGCAGCAACTGGGTGCGCCATGCGCTGACCCGCCCCTTCGTGGATGAGCCCGGCGGGCGCATGCTCTATTCGACAGGCAGCACGCATCTGCTTTCCGCCACCCTGACCCGAGCCTCGAAGCGCAGCACACTGGAATTGGCGCGCGAGTGGCTGGGCGAGCCTCTCGGCATCATGGTGCCGCCATGGACCCGCGATCCGCAAGGCATCTATCTCGGCGGCAACGAGATGGCCCTGTCGCCGCGCGCCCTTCTGCGTTTCGGTGAGATGTATCGTCAGGGCGGCACCATTGACGGCAAGCGGGTTGTGCCGGAGAGCTGGGTGACGGAATCGTGGGAGCCTCGCACCACCTCGGTCTACACGGGCGACAGCTATGGCTATGGCTGGTTCATGCGCGACATGCGCGGCCATCGTGTCTACTACGCCTGGGGCTTTGGCGGGCAGATGATCTATGTCGCACCGAGCCTCCGGATGAGTGTGGTCATGACATCGGACCCGACGGAGCCTTCACGCGAGGATAACTATATCGGCGAACTCCACGCACTCGTGGCAGACAGCATCATCCCCGCGCTCGAAGGACAACAAGAGCCGCAGAGCACCGGCAGTACGGCTCCGAACGAGCCGCCGCCTGCCGACGCACCCATCCCATGATCAATCGATCAGCCATTTCAGAACGACCGGCAGCAGCAGGGCCGTGACGAGCGCATTGAGGCCCATGGCGATGCCGGCGAAGGTGCCGGCCAGCGAATGCACCTGGAAAGCCCTGGCCGTCCCGATGCCGTGCGAGGCAAGGCCCACGGCAAAGCCCCGCGCGCGCCAATCCTTCATGCGAAGCGCATTCATGAGCGGCGTCACCATGACGGAGCCGATGACCCCCGTGAGCATGATGAGAATGGCGGTGAGAGCCGGATCGCCGCCAAGCGTTTCCGTGATGCCCATGCCCACGGGCGCAGTGACGGATTTCGGCGCCAGCGAAATGAGAACGGATCTTGGCATGTCGAAGAATTGCGCGGCAACGACAGCGGACACGATGGCCGTGACGGAGCCCACGATCAATGCCGCCATCATGGGCACGATGGCCCGCAGCACGACGCGACGGTTCTCATAGAGCGGAATGGCAAGCGCAACGGTGGCGGGACCGAGCAGGAAGTGCACGAATTTCGCACCTTCGAAATAGACCGGATACGATGTCCCCGTGACCCAGAGCACGAGCGCAACGGTTACGACGGAGATCAGAACCGGATTGCACAAGGGATGCCTCCTGAAGGCTTGCGAAATCCGGTCCGCGATCACGTAAGCGCCCAGCGTCACGACGAGCCAGAGCAGCGGCGTCTGCGAGAGATAAACCCAGAGGGAGAAGGCCTGATCGCTCATGGCTTCTCCCCTGCCGTGGCTTCATTGGCCGTTTCCATGGACGATCCGCTCAGGCGCGACACGACGACGAAGGTGACGACCGTCACGACGAGAGTGATGAAGGTCGAGACGACCAGCGCCACCACGAGTCCGATGCCGTGGGCCGCCAACACGTCGAGCCGCTGCACAACGCCGACACTCGCCGGGATGAACAGGAGCGAGAGATGCGCGAGCAGCCCCTTGCCGGTGGAATCGAGGGCTCTCCCGAACTCCGGCACCGTTTTCCGGATCCGGTCCCGCAGACCCAGCACGACGAGCAGGATCAGCATTCCGAGAACAGGTCCAGGGATCGGCCAGCCCAAGGCTCGGACAATCACCTCGCCGAGCAGCTGGCACAGAAGAATAAGGGTTAAACTGACGATCATGGGCAGCCCTCGGCAACGGCGCGCAACTACATGTCCCTATATACCGCTTGCGGCGGACCTTGGCAGATCATTATCCGGCGGCTTGCATGGGAACTGTTTCCCTGAGCTTGGCCGTGCTACTTAGCAACGAAAGAGCAGGTCCGAGGGGAAGCGATCCCGTCTCTTCAGGGCCTGGTCCAAAGCAGATCGGATGATGAACGACACGTCTCTTCTTCTGCGCTTGAGTGTAGCGCTTGCCATTGGACTTCTCGTCGGCCTCGAACGCGGATGGCAACGGCGCGAGGAGGCGGAGGGAGAGCGCACGGCGGGCCTGCGCACCTATACGCTGGTGGCTCTGCTCGGTGCGCTGTCAGCAATTCTGGCGAGCTATACGAGCCCCGTGTTCTTGGGGCTGTCCTTTCTCGGCTTCGCGCTCGCCTTCGGGGCTTTCGCCTGGCTCGAGGCCAAGACGGAGCAGAACTTCAGCGTTACAGGCGTCGTTGCGGCTCTCATCACTTTCTCTCTCGGCGCCTATACCGTGCTGGGCGATCTGCAGGTGACGATTGCGGTCGGCGTTGTCGTCACGCTCATCCTTGCTCTCAAGCAGCCGCTCCACACATGGCTCAGGCGGCTGACATGGCTGGAGATCCGCTCCGTCCTCATCCTGCTCGCGATGACATTTCTTGCGCTGCCGCTTCTGCCGGACAGAACGGTCGATCCATGGAATGCCGTCAATCCTTACGAGATCTGGTTGCTGGCGATCATCATCGCTGCCATCTCGTTTGCCGGTTACGTGGCCGTTCGCATCATGGGAAGCCAGGCGGGCGTGGCGCTCGCTGCCCTTGCCGGCGGCCTTGCCTCATCGACGGCCACGACCGTGACGCTCGCGCGCATGGCGCGTGAGCATCCGGCGGCAAGCCCGCTGCTTTCCGCCGGCATCCTTCTCTCCGGCTCCGTGATGATTGCGCGCGTACTCATCATCGCGAGCGCCTTGAACTCTGCTCTCCTTCTCCCTCTTGCCTGGCCCTTGGGCGCAGGCGGCCTCGTGCAAATTGCTGTGTCGGGCCTGCTTTTCCTCACCTATGGCAAAGGAAGCAAGGAACGCCCTGAGCTCAGCATCAGGAACCCCTTCGATCTCGGTATGGCTTTGCAATTTGCAGCACTGATCGCGGTCATCAGTCTACTGGCGAAAGTCGTGAGCAATTTCGCCGGTGATGCGGGCCTCACCGTTCTCGCCGCCCTCTCCGGCATTGCGGATGTGGATGCGATCACGCTCTCCCTCGCCCGCCTGTCGCAGGACGGCATCATGGTCGCGACCGCAGCCCTCGGCATCGGCATCGCCGTTGCCGTCAACACGCTCGTGAAAGCGGGCATGACATTCAGTTTAGGCACGGGAAAAGCCGGGTGGATCGTCTCCGGCACGAGTCTAGCCGCCATCGCAGCAGGTGGTGTGGCTTTTGTTCTGGCTGCATAATCCAGCACATACGAAAAAGGCGGGTCCGAAACCCGCCTTTTATCGTTTGCTTAATTGTCCAAGAAGCTCCGCAGCTTCCGTGACCGTGACGGATGCTTGAGCTTGCGCAAAGCCTTCGCCTCGATCTGACGGATACGCTCGCGGGTCACCGAGAACTGCTGGCCGACCTCTTCGAGGGTGTGGTCGGTGTTCATGCCGATACCGAAGCGCATGCGCAGCACGCGCTCTTCGCGCGGCGTGAGCGAGGCGAGAACACGCGTGGTGGTCTCACGCAGGTTCGACTGGATCGCCGCGTCGATCGGCAGGATCGCGTTCTTGTCCTCGATGAAATCGCCGAGGTGCGAATCTTCCTCGTCGCCGATCGGCGTCTCGAGAGAGATCGGCTCCTTGGCGATCTTCAGCACCTTGCGCACCTTCTCCAGCGGCATGGCGAGCTTCTCGGCCAGCTCCTCCGGAGTAGGCTCCCGGCCGATCTCGTGCAGCATCTGGCGCGACGTGCGGACGATCTTGTTGATCGTCTCGATCATGTGCACCGGAATACGGATCGTGCGCGCCTGGTCCGCGATGGAGCGGGTGATCGCCTGACGAATCCACCACGTGGCGTAGGTCGAGAACTTGTAGCCGCGACGGTACTCGAACTTATCGACCGCCTTCATGAGGCCGATATTGCCCTCCTGGATCAGGTCCAGGAACTGCAGGCCGCGGTTCGTGTACTTCTTGGCGATGGAGATCACGAGACGCAGGTTCGCCTCGATCATCTCCTTCTTCGCCTGGCGTGCCTCGCGCTCGCCCTTCTGCACCATCATGACGATGCGGCGGAATTCCTGGATCTCCAGGCCGGTCTCGCTCGCCAGATTATGGATCTGCTCGCGCAGATCATGGATCTGGTCCTTTGCCTTGGCGACGAAGTCCTTCCAGCCCTTGCCGCCGAGCTTGGAAACGCGCAGCACCCACTTGGGATCGAGCTCCCAGCCCTGGTAGTGCTTGAGGAACTCCTCGCGCGCGACGCCGTGGCTCTCGGCCAGACGCATCAGGCGGCCCTCATGCGAGATGAGGCGCTTGTTGATGTCGTAAAGCTGCTCGACCAGTGCTTCGATGCGGTTGTTGTTGAGCGACAGCGACTTCACCGCAGCGACGATGTCAGCCTTCAGCTCGCGGTACTTGCGCTCCTGGGCCGGCGTCAGCTGCTTGTTCTGCATGCGCTGTTCCACATGCTCGACCTGCAGACGGCGCAGCTTCTTGTAATTGTCGGCGATGGAGTCGAAGGTTTCGAGAACGCGCGGCTTCAGCTCGGCTTCCATAGCCGAGAGGGACACATTGTTCTCCAAGTCCTCGTCGTCCATCTCGCCTTCCGGCGGAGTCATGCCCTCCTCGGTCTCGGCAGCCTCGTCCTCGCTCTCGTCGGACAGCGCATCCACCTTGGGGGCGCCCTTGCCGTCGGGGCCGGCATAGGTTGCTTCGAGATCGATGATGTCGCGCAGGAGCACCCGACCTTCGACGAGCTCGTCGCGCCAGATGATGATGGCCTGGAAGGTCAGCGGGCTTTCGCAGAGGCCCGCGATCATCGCCTCGCGGCCGGCCTCGATGCGCTTGGCGATCGCGATTTCGCCCTCGCGGGAGAGAAGCTCCACCGAACCCATTTCGCGCAGATACATGCGCACCGGATCGTCCGTGCGGTCGGTCGGCTCCTTGGCGGTGGTCTCGCGGACCGCGACGGCGCGGGTCTGCGACGCCTCCACGAGGTCGCCGCCCTCGGCCTCGTCCTCCTCGGCCTCGGCCTGAGCGCCCTCTTCCGTCTCTTCCGACTCGACGACGTTGATGCCCATCTCGGAGAGCTGGCCGAGCACGTCCTCGATCTGCTCCGAGGAGAACTCCTCCGGAGGCAGAACCTCATTCAGCTCATCATACGTGACGTACCCGCGCTTCTTCGCGAGCTTGATCATCCGTTTAACGGCGGCATCGCTCAGGTCGAGCAGAGGCCCGTCGCTCGTTTGCTCCGGGGCTGTCGTCTCGCCTTCGTCCCGTTCGGTTGCCTTCGTTGCCATGCTTCGCTCTACTCCAGCGCCCCGTTCAGTCCCCCCAGCGAGACTTTCGATGCGCGAATGGGCAGCAAGGCCTGTAGGCCCGGCCACCCGGAAATTCCTGACCATTCAACAGCAAGTCAATTGACTAACCGTTAACCATCTCCCGCCTGCATTGGGCCGCACTCTGCCCTCAGAAACCTGCCCTAGAAACCGGCTCCCCCAGCGGACCCGTTCTTGTCCAAGTCGGCCTCGGCACCCTCGACGGAGGACAGTTGGTTTTGGACCTCTCGCAGCCAGGCGAGATTGGCCTCGTTGTCCTCTTCGGCGAGCGCACGCTCGGCGGCCCGAAGTTCGCTATGTAACGTGCGCGCACGGCGATGCAAGGTGATGGCTTGCCTCAATGCGTCTTCAAGCCGCAAGGGATCCGCATGCGGATCGAGCATCCAGCGGTCGCCAGGACGGACCAGGACGTTGAGCCTGTCCGCCGCCTGGGTGAGTCCGGCACGCTCCAGGCGGGCCTGCATCACGCTAGGATCGGCTGGTTCGCCGCTGGCGGCGCTATCCAGCAGGAGACTGCGCATCATTTGGGCGGAGCGCCCCTCAAGTTCAAGATCTGCAAGGGTTTCTGCGTGATTTTGCAGGAGCTCCGGGTGGACCAGAAAGGTGCAGAGGATCATCGCCTCCCGGGGGCTCTCTGCCGTTCCGCCGGTGAAAAGAGGGCTGCGCGCCAGGAGCGGCGAGACGCTCAAACGGGCGCTCGGCGTGGTCGGGGCAGGTCCACGGAAGTCGCGCCGCCCTCCCCCGCCCTGGTGGTTGAACCGCCCCGCCCGGGGGGCGGGATTCAATGCCGCAAGGCGGCTTTCGACCTCCTCCCGGTAGTATTTCTTCAAGGTCTCGTCGCGAATCAGTGCAAGTGATTCGCGAAGTCGCCGCTCCAGGGCTGCCCGGCGCTCCGGGGTATCGAGGGGTCCGGCCTCGGTTTCCCGGGCCCAGAGAATGTCCACCAGCGGCCTCGCCGACGCCAGAACCCGCTCGATGGCGGTCCGCCCGCCGGAACGGGCAAGATCGTCCGGGTCCTGCCCCTCCGGCAGGATGGCAAAGCGCAGAGACTTGCCGGCGGAAAGGTTCGGCAGGGCCGTCTCGAGGGCGCGATAAGCGGCGCGCTGGCCCGCCTTGTCGCCGTCGAAGCACAGGATCGGCTCCTCGGAGAGGCGCCAGAGAAGCGTGAGCTGGTCCTCCGTGAGCGCCGTTCCAAGCGGGGCGACCGCATGGGGGAAGCCCGCGACCGAGAGCGAAATCACGTCCACATAGCCCTCGACCGCGATCACCGTGCCCCGGTCATGCGCGGGCTGGCGGGCGAGGTGGTAGTTGTAGAGAAGCCGGCCCTTGTTGAAGAGCGGCGTATCCGGCGAGTTCAGATACTTCGCCGGCGCATCCGCGCTCATGGCGCGACCGCCGAAGGCGATCACGCGGCCGCGCACGTCGCAGATCGGGAACATCACCCGGTCGCGGAAGCGGTCGTAAGGCACCTTCACGTCCTCGCCCGAATAGACGAGTCCCGCCTCGATCATCATTTCGATGGAGATGCCCTTGGAAGCCAGGTGATCGCGAAGCGCAAAGCGCTCCGGCGGCGCATAGCCGATGCGGAAGCGTTTCTGCGTCTCCGGGCTCAATTGGCGCCCCGCGAGATAATCCCGGGGCTTCAGGCCGAAGCGGCCCTGGAGGGAAGCCTCGAAGAACTCCGTCGCCATTTCCATGACGTCGTAGAGCGTCCTGCGCTTCACCTCCTCCGCCCGGTCCTCAGGCGTGAGCTTGGGCAGGGGGACGCCTGCCTCCGCCGCCAGCCGCTCCACGGCCTCGGGGAACGAAAGTCCCTCCGTCTCCATGACGAAGGTAAAGATGTCGCCGTGCTTGCCGGAGGAGAAACAGTGATAGAACTGCTTCTGGTCGTTGACGTAGAAGGACGGCGTCTTCTCCGCATTGAAGGGCGACAGCCCCTTCCACTCCCGCCCCGCCTTCTTCAGGCGCACGCGCTTGCCCACGACGGCCGAAACCGGCAGCCGGGCACGGATCTCTTCGAGGATTTGGGGCGGGTAGCGCAAGTTAAGCGAATTCTCCAAACCTGCTCCATAAACTAGGGCGGCAGGACTGGAGACAGAAAGAGAACGGCCAAGCTTTTCTGTGCCCGCAATCCACAGGCAGCCTTTCGCGGCCTGAAGGGGAACCAAGCCCCAGCCCCAATGTTCTCCGAGCAAGGGCGCCCGAGGCATCACATCACGGGCCGAACACAGTGATCATGCTTCTCGCCTTGGGGCTCATCCGAGGTGATCGATCATGATCAGCCATCAAGAAAACTGGCTTCTTGCCGCCCTGCAAACCGACGATTTCGCCATTCTCGAAACTCAGCTGGAGATCGTTGAACTGCGCTCCGGACAAGTTCTGTATGAGACCGGCGCGATCGTCGATCATGCTTACTTTCCTCATGATGCGATGGTCTCGCTGGTGACGATCATGAAGGATGGCGGGACCGTCGAGATGGCGGTCTTCGGACGGGAGGGCGTTGTCGGCTTTGCCAGTGCGCTGACGACGCGGGCGTCCTTGGGCCGTTATCTGGTTCAACTCCCAGGGTCCGCCTCGCGGGTCCCCATCGAGACGCTCATGGAAGCCTTCGACTCCCGGCCGAACCTGCGCGCCCTGTTCTTCCGCTACATTGAAGGATTGCTGTCCCAGACCTTTCAGATCACGGCCTGTAATGCGGTTCATGGCGTCGAGGCACGCTGCTGCCGCTGGCTCCTGACCGCCCATGACCGGGTCACCCGGGACGAACTGCCGCTGACGCACGAATTCCTGGCCGAGATGCTCGGGGTTCAGCGCCCCACGGTGAGCCTCATTCTGCGCACCCTTCAGACCGCAGGACTCATCGCGCAGCGCCGCGGCATCATCGTCATCGCCGACCGCCAGGGGATCGAAGAGACAGCCTGCGAGTGCTATGGAAATATCCGGGAGAGATTCAGCGAACTCGGGTTTCGCTTTCCAAAAGGAGGCCAAAAGGAAGCAGCACCGGTTCTCCCGCATCAGCCTTGATCAAAGCCCGACTTTGAACCTACCCAATAAGAGTAGCCCCCTACTCCTCTCAGCCACGTAGAACTGTCATCACTCTGACAGACGCCGCGCGCTACAGGCTCTATTGCATCGTTCAAGACCCTAGAGGATGCGCAAGACCCTAGAGGATGCGAATGTCTGCTTTCGAGATCGACACATCGCGCGAGGAACTGAAAGAAGCGCCATCTCAGGCTCCGGCGCTCGAATCCCTCTATTACTCTCTTCTCACCACGCTCACGAACCTGGATTTCGCGTATGAGCGCGAACGGGAGACGCTGAGCTCATCCGGTCTCAATTCAAGGGAGCAAACGCGAGCCCTGGAGAAACTTCGAGAGAACCACCGCGAGCGGCGAGCCCCCTACCTTCAGCAACTCGCGATCCTTCAGGAGCGCATTGACCGCTGAGCCTTCGCTCCGCTGGAAAACCAATCGTCGAATACCGGTCGCCCGGTTTGCCCCCAGGGATCACGACCGGAACTCAAGCGCTCTCACGGGCGCTTCTTTTTGTCGGCAAACATGCTTCTCCTGCAGGAGAGCACCGGCACTCCGGTTCCGCCCGAACGATGCGGATCTCAAGAATGAGTATCGGATCGGTCCCAAAAGTGCGGATCCGCTTTTCTCGTCCGATGCTCTAGGATGCACGCCCAGCCATCAGCCATCCTGCAAGGGCAAACGCTGCCTTGCGGACGGGGATAGAAAGGCTCCCGTCAACTCCCAAGGCGGCAGCTCAACTCTACACGGGCCACGAGGCCGCTCCTCCCATTTCTGTTGAAGAGCGATACCTGTGCCCCGACCCGAGCGGCAAGAGCTTTGACGATAGAGAGCCCAAGCCCTGTGCCGTCCTGCTCATTGCTTCCGCGAACGAAGGGATCGAACACGCGGGCAAGGAGATCATCCGGGATTCCCGGTCCTGTGTCGGCAATCTCGACGACAACTCTCTGCGCGTCCACCTGAAACGAGAGATCGACACGGCCGCCGTGCGGCGTATATCGGATCGCATTGTCGAGCAGATTCGAAAATAGCATCACGAGATCATCCCGCTCGGCCTTAATCCAGATGGGAGCCATCTCCATCGAGGAGAGCGTGATGCTTTTGCCCTGTGCCAGCGGAATCACGCCTGCAATCGCCTCCTGCAGCACTTCGGCAAGCAGCACCGGCTGCGAAGCGTCGAGCGGCGGCAGCGTTTCCGCGCGGGCGAGTGCCAGCAACTGGCTGGTCAATCCGGACATGCGCAGGATGCCAAGCTCCATTTCGTGCAGGATGTCATCCGCTCCGGCGCGGCTCGATGATCGCTGCAGATTGCGAACCTGAATTCTGAGAGCGGTCAGGGGCGTACGCAGCTGATGCGCTGCATTCGAAACGAACTGCCGCTGGGTGGCCAGCATGGTCCTGACGCGCGAGAGCGCTTCATTCATCGCGGCGACGAGAGGAGCAATTTCGCCAGGAATGTCGGGTGTTGAGAGCTGCTGCGTCGAGTCGGGCTGGCGTGCAAGGAGCTGATGCGTCAGATGATCCACCGGGCTGAGAATTCGCCCGACAACCCATCGCACCAGAAGCCATGATATCGGAACCAGAAGAAAGGTGGTGATGATCGCTGGCAGAGCTGCTTTGAGAGCAAGCTCCCTGCGCACCCGCGCATGTTGCGAAACCTGGACGGTTCCATCGTCCAGAACCCAGGTATAGCTGCGCCATCCTCCATCCGACGTCGTGAAATCTGCAAAACCCGTCCTCGATTGACGCGGCAGATCAATGTTGGGCGGGAACGACTTGAGCAGACGCCCTTCCGAATCCCAGGCCTGCACAACGATCATATCGGCCGCATCCAGGGGAGGCGCCGGCATCTGCGCAAGGTCGTCGACGGAACCAACCACATCGATCGCGATTCCCCGCATCTGATCGTCGAGGAAATTGTCGGGGTCCTGCTGCGCGGCGATGTAGGCTCCCATTCCGCCCAGCAGTCCGAAAGAGATCAGCAGAATTGTGAACCACATCGTGAGCTGCTTGCGGAGCGAACTGCGGCGGATCATTTGGCGACCATCCAGCCGACACCCCTGACATTGCGGATGATGTCGTTGTCGAACTTGCGGCGGATATAGTGGATCAGCACATCGACGGCATTGCTCTCGACCTCTTCTCCCCACCCGTAAAGCGCATCCTCCAACTGCTGGCGCGACAGGATAGCTCCGGGACGCTCCAGGAGAGCCTGCATGAGCGCGAATTCCCGCGCGGGCAGAAGCTGAGTGATGCCTTTATAGGTTGCCTGATGGCACGCGAGATCCAGCACGATCTCGGAAGACTGGATCTGCGACGTGGCATGCCCGGCATGGCGGCGGACGATGGCCCTGATCCGGGCGGCGAGTTCATCGAAGTCGAAGGGCTTCACCACGAAGTCGTCGGCGCCGTGATCGAGGCCGGCCACGCGTGTTTCGATGTCGTCATGCGCCGTGACGATCAGGACCGGCGTCGCGTCCTTGCGCCGACGCATGTCCTTCAGCACGTCGAGGCCGGCCTTGTCCGGCAGGCCCAGGTCGAGCAGCACGATGGAATAGGGTGTCGCGCTGAGAGCCGCGAGGGCATCATCGCCCGTACGCGCCCAATCGGCCGCAATTCCTGTTCCTTCGAACGCCTGGGTCAGGCTGCGCCCGATGAGAGGATCATCCTCGACCAGCAGAACCCGCATGTCGGTTGCCCTTGCTGCGGGAGCGAGTTCAACGCCATCACGGTCGGGATTCAACGATGCATTTTGCCGCCTTTGCCGGAAAAGTTCGGCATGGGGCCCTCATTCTCCCCTAAGTCGCGCCCGCTACCATCGCAGTCAGGTACCGATGAAGTACCGTCATTCGATGGAGAATCCGATGAAGAAGTTCCTGATCGCCACATCAACCCTGGCCTGCCTCATGGGAGCGCCGCTGGCCGCCCAGGCTGCGACGACATCCTATCAATCTCCAGCAACATCCGAGGCGCCCAAGGTTCAGAAGCATGCAACGGTGCGGCACCACATGGCCCAACATCATGCAACCCGTCATCATACGGCGATGAACCAGACGAAGAACAAGGCCAACTGCCCTCCCGGCTCGCAGAGCGCAGCGTGCCAGCCGTCCACGACGGGATCGACCAAGTAAGCTTTGAAGGCTGAGCCGGGCGAATCCCTACCGCGTCATGGCCGTCCCCGGATTTGATCCGGGGATCAGTCCCGGCGCTCCCGTCTTGGGAACCACAGCGCTTTGAAGGCGATGATGACGAGAGGAATCCTTCCGACGCTTGAGCCATGATCGCCGCACCTCGTCATGGCCGGGCGTGTCCCGGCCATCCCGATTGGAACAGCGCCGCACCGTAGCGGGACCCCGGCCCAAGGCCGGGGATGACGCGAGAAGCTGCGGCAGGCGGGAGGGCGCAGCCGGAACATGTTCTCACTCTGTTCTTGACAATATGCCTAAACTGAGTTACATCTGCTGCATCCCAACCTGCCGGGGGCGCGCTCGCGAGGCGTCGTAAGCTGCGGGGTCGGGAGCGGTCCCGTGAGCAGGTCTAACGCAGGCCTGCTCGACGGGAGGCCCAGGCTGTGCCCGGGGTTCAGGATTGGTCCGGAGCCGCCCGCTGAAAGCGATGCGGTGGCCGCTTCGGGCAGTTGCTGGGACCGCGCCGCCTGTCCGCCTAAAAAAGCCGTGCGCGAGGAGCCGTTCGGTTCCACGCTTCACCTCACAGATCGAGCCGGACCGCTCCTCGCGCCTCCCCTCGACTGCCAAACCTCGGAACGCCACCGGCCCCGAGGCTGCTGCCGCTTGGCTCTTTGAAAACTTTTCGACATCGCGACGAAGGAGCCTCAGCCGATCGGACTTTTCAATCCCGCGACCACTCGGTGGCCAGCACGATATGCGTGGTGGCGGTGGCGACCCCTTTCACGGCGGCCACCGTATCCCTGATCGTGTTGAGTATCGCGTTGGAATCGCAGGCGACCATCACCATCAGATCGATCGATCCTGTCAGGGAGTGGCAGGCGACGATTTCAGGAATACCGGACAGGAGGGGCACCACCTGCTTGCAGCGGAAACCCGGCTCGAAGGTCACGGCGATCATGGCGCGCACGGCGGGATCGTGCTCGGAGGCCAGCTCCACTGTATAGCCTTTGATGATGCCCTCGCGCTCCAGGCGGCGCATCCGCTCCTGGGTCGCACTGCGGGACAGGCCCACGGCGCGGGCGAGGCCGACGAGGCTCTCCCGGGCATTCTTCCGCAAGGCGGCAACGAGGATCTTGTCTTTGTCGTCCAGCATGGCGCCCCATCTGCCGCCTGAAAGCGTCGCAACCGGCATTCAGCCGGTCGGGCCGTCATCTTGTCGAGTGAAACCGGCCGAACACTCATGAAGAGTATGGCCTCATTTCACAAGGAGCTTCCGATGCTATCCGACTTCACGAACGCGATTCTTCTGCCCATCGACATGCAGAAAGCCTTCGATGGCTCATCCTGGCCGCGCCGCTGGAACAAGGCCGTCGATGCCAACGGTCTGTCGCTTCTCAAAACTTGGCGCGAGGCAGGACGCCCTATTATCCACGTCCGGCACGATTCGGTCGAGCCGAACTCGACCCTTGGCCCGACCCAACCGGGCAATGCCTTCCGGGACGGCTTCGGGCCGAAAGGCGACGAGCCGCTCGTCACCAAGAGCGTGAACTCGGCCTTCATCGGAACCGACCTCGACCTGCGCCTCCGACGGCTTGGAATCGACACCATCGTCGCCTTCGGCATCTCGACCGATATGTGCGTGTCGACCACCGTGCGCATGGGGGCCAACCTGGGCTACCGCATGATCCTGGTGGAGGATGCCTGCGATTGCTTCGACCTCCCCGACGGCAGGGGCGGCACGATTCCGGCGGAAACCGTCCACGCGACTCATGTGGCGACCTTGGGCTTCGAATTCGCCAAGGTCGTCACGACGCGGGAGCTTGTTGAGGCGGTCGCAGCATCTGGAGCGGTCGCGGCGGCATAAAAGCTCGCTTCTCGTCATCCCCGAACTTGTTCCGGGGATCCACGTCTTCTTTGGCGCTACGGTTCAAAGGCGTGGATGGCCGGGTCGAGCCCGGCCATGACGAGAGGCGAATTAATCCGCTCACCCCTTCGGCAGCATCTCCTTCACGAGGCCGCTGGCCTTGGCGAAGTCCATGCGGCCCGCATACTTGGCGCGAAGCGAGGCCACGACCTTGCCCATGTCCTTCATGGAGGCTGCGCCCGTCTCGGCGATGGCGGCCTCGATGGCAGCCTTCGTCTCGGCCTCGTCCATCTGCTTGGGCAGGTAGGAGGAGATCACCTCGACCTCGTTCTTCTCAGCCTGGGCGAGCTCCTGGCGACCGCCCTGCTCGTACATGGTGATCGATTCCTGGCGCTGCTTCACCATTTTCTGCAGCAGAGCCAGGATTTCCTCGTCCGACAGAGGCTCCTTGCCGGCGCCCCGGGCCTCGATGTCCTTGTCCTTCAGGGCGGCCTGAATCAGGCGGATCGCGCCAAGCTTGCCCTTGTCGCCAGCCTTCATGGCCTCTTTCATATCGGCGGTGAATCGTTCGCGCAGCATGCGGATCTCCTTTATTTTAAGGTGCTTCAAGCGTTGACTGGACGCGAGCGGCCCCTTAAGTCACGGGGACAGTTCACGGACGGCCCTTAACGGGCCTGCTCAAGCACGGCCTGTTGGCCCCGGACTTACAAGAGATCATGACGATGCTGCAAGACAAAGACACCGCCGGGTCCCACTCGGGTGGCTGGGAAGAGCCACGCGCAACGGCCGTTCTCGTGCTCCAGGACGGCACGGTGCTGGAAGGCTTCGGCGTCGGCGCCGAGGGTGAAGCCACCGGCGAGGTCTGCTTCAACACGGCCATGACGGGCTACGAGGAGATCCTGACGGACCCTTCCTATGCCGGGCAGATCATCACCTTCACCTTCCCGCATATCGGCAATGTCGGCACGAACGAGGAGGATATCGAGAGCGTCAATGCCGCCTCGTCCTCCGGCGTGCGCGGCGTGGTGCTGGCCGCCTCCATCACCGAGCCCTCCAACTGGCGCGCCTCCCGCGACCTGGACGCCTGGCTGAAAGCCCGCCAGATCGTCGGCCTCTCGGGCATCGACACCCGCGCCCTCACCGCCCTCATTCGCGATAAGGGCATGCCGAATGCCGTGATCGCCCATAACCCCAAGGGCGAGTTCGATATCCCGGCTCTCAAGGCCAAGGCGGCCGCCCTCCCCTCCATGGACGGCCTGGATCTCGTGCCCCTGGTCACCAGCACCCAGCGCTTCGACTGGGACGAAACCACTTGGCAGAGGGGTGAAGGCTACGGCCATCAGGATGGCCAGCCGAAGCATCACGTGGTCGCCATCGATTACGGCGTGAAGCGCAACATCCTGCGTCTGCTCGCCCGCGCCGGCTGCAAGGTCACGGTCGTTCCCGCGACGGCGAGCGCCGAGGACGTCCTGGCACTGAAGCCCGATGGCGTCTTCCTCTCCAACGGCCCCGGCGATCCGGCGGCGACCGGCGAATATGCCGTTCCGGTGATCCAGAAGGTGCTGGAGCAGAAGATTCCGACCTTCGGCATCTGCCTTGGCCACCAGATGCTGAGCCTGGCCGTGGGCGCCAAGACCCAGAAGATGCACCAAGGCCACCATGGCGCGAACCATCCCGTGAAGGACAAGACCACCGGCAAGGTGGAGATCACCTCCATGAACCACGGCTTCGCGGTGGATCCGGCGACGCTTCCGAAGAACGCCGTGGAGACGCACGTCTCCCTCTTCGACGGCTCGAATTGCGGCATCGCGCTCACCGACCGTCCGGCCTTCTCGGTGCAGTACCACCCTGAAGCCTCCCCCGGCCCGCAGGACAGCCATTACCTCTTCGATCGCTTCGTGAAGCTGATGGATGAAGGCAAGACAAAGCAATCCGCATAAGGTTTGCTTTTGAGGTTCGCCCGGAAAGCGCCGTCACTCGCATCGGGTGGCGGCGCTTTCCGTTTGATCGTTACGCCGGCTTATCAGGGCGGGCTTTTTTCACACCTGAAGTGTCGCCGCGACAAACGCGAACATTGCCTCATTCCCCCAAATTACGTTAACCAGTCATTAACGATAAAAACCAATGATTCCGGGCTATATTTGGGGGCTCCTCCGATGGATTTTGATCACGATTCCGGCGATTTCGGCCGCTTGCACAACCTGTTCACCTTCCACCTCGGCATTGCCGTTACGCTGTCCTGGCTGACCTCGCTTTATGCCGCCGTCTATGCGCCATGGGTGCGCAACATCCGTCCGCTGATCGATCCCACCAATGTGGGCACAGTCGAAAGCACCTGGTCCTATCTGTTCATTTTCCCCATCGTGCTCACGACGGCTTGGCTGATCTCCATCTTCGGCCAGAAGATTTTCGCCAAGTTCCGTATTCTGAAGAGCCAGGCTATCGAATTCGGCATTGCGGCAGCTGTCGCCTTCGTCATGTTCTATCTCTCCATCGACCGCGCCGTCGCGGCGATGCTGCTGGGCATGTGAGCGGCCGAGTTTTAAGCCAACGCTCCAGCTCGATCTTTCGCCTGAGCCGCGCGTTCCCTCCCCATCGAAAAGGGAGATCAGCATGGCTCAGGCAAAAGGTTATGGCGATCCGAAAGGCTACAACACGCCGCTTGGCACGGAGACTTACGTCTTCCAGAGCAACGGCATCGTGCCCAACAATTCCCTGCCGTTGATCATCCGCCGTGGCGCCGTCACACCGGATCAGGACGATCCGGCGAAAGCGTTCGAGACCACCTTCGCCAGGAACGGATGGACCAATTCCTGGCGCAACGGCATCTTCCAGTTCCATCACTATCACCCCAACACCCATGAGGTGCTCGGCGTTTTCTCGGGCTCGGCCTCCGTTCGCTTCGGCGGCGAGGACGGCGAGACCGTTGCCGTATCGACAGGCGATGTCGTGATCGTTCCGGCGGGTGTGGCCCATGCCCTCATCAACTCGAGCGATGACTTCGCCGTCGTGGGCGCCTATCCGGGCGGAAGCAGTTACGACACCGTGCGGGACGATCCCAACGCCCTTGCCGCCTCGCAGCAGCAGATCGCCCGGGTGCCCCTGCCCGACATGGACCCTATCGATGGCGCGGACGGACCGCTGACGAAGCTCTGGGCCTAAGCCTGATGACGCAGGCTTAAGCTTGGGCTAGAACTCGCCTCATGCTGAACTGGCGAGATTACTGGAACCAAGACACGCCGATCTATTCGGGCGAGCGGCACAAGCTTCTGCACTACAGGCTCGTGGCGAGCGACATCATCGGCCTCATCCCCTCCCGTGAGGCAGTCGTACTCGACTATGGCTGCGGAGAAGCTCTCTTTGCCGATCAGGTCGCGGCGAAATGCGCGAAGCTCTACTTGAGCGATGCCGCTCCTCTCGTAAGAGAACGCCTGCAGGAGAAGTTCGGCGCGAACGAGCGTATCGTGATCCTCGCTCCCGATGAGGTCGCCGATCTTGCGGATACATCGCTCGATCTCATCGTGGTGAACTCGCTTCTGCAATACCTCTCTCTTGATGAGCTGCGCGCTCTGCTCAACCTCTGGCGCTCGAAACTGAAGAGCGGAGGAAAGCTCGTGATCGCCGATGTGATCCCGCCCGATGTGAGCCCGGTTACGGATGCGAAAGCGCTTCTCTCATTCGCCTGGCAGGGCGGCTTTCTGACATCGGCCCTTCTGGGCCTCGCCCGCACGGCCTTTTCCGAATACCGCAAGATCCGCGAGGAAATCGGCCTTTCGCAATACAGCGAGGACGAGATGGTCGATATCCTTGAGGATGCCGGTTTCAGGCCGAAGCGCGCCGAACGCAATCTCGGTCACAACCCGGCGCGGATGACCTTCGTCGGACAGGTTGCTTAAGCTTTCGCGAGGAAGCGTTTTTCGCTGGTGATCGACCAGGCAAGCACGCCGAGACCGGCAACGGCCAGAACGGCGCCGACCCAGCCGGTCGCCTCGAAACCATAGCCCGCCGCAATCGCAAGACCACCAAGCCAGGCACCCAGCGCATTCGCGATATTGAAGGCGGAGTGATTGGAGGCGGCAGCGAGCGTCTGTGCATCGGCCGCAACGTCCATCAGCCGGGTTTGCAGAGCCGGACCAAGGGCAACGCTGCAACCGGCGAGAAAGACGAAAACGGATAGCAGATAAGGATTGTGAGCCGTCAGCCAGAGCAGCGTCATGACGATGGCGCTGCCGGCCAGGGTGCCCGCGATAGTGCCGATCAGGTTCTTGTCGGCAAACCATGCACCGACGAGATTGCCGACGATCATGCCGGAGCCGAACAGGGCCATCATCAACGGCACGGCGCTCTCCGGCATGCCTGCGACATGGGTGGCGGTCGAGGCGATGTAGGAAAACACGGAAAACAGACCACCAAAGCCAACGGCGCCGATGGCGAGCGTGAACCAGACCTGCTTGCGCTTGAAGGCACCGAGTTCCCGCATCGGGCTTGCCCCCTCCTTGACCCGGTCCTTCGGCAGGAACAACCAGATGAGAACAACCGTCAGGGCTCCCATGAAACCTACGGCGGCAAACAGAATCCGCCAGTTCAGGATCTGGCCGAAGAAGGTCATGACCGGCGTGCCGATCAGGGTCGCCACCGTCAGCCCCATCATCACGCGGGCCACGGCCTGTGTGCGCTTCCTGGGCTCGACGAGAGATGCCGCGACCAGTGCCGCTACGCCGAAATAGGCGCCGTGTGGAAGACCGGTCAGGAAACGCATCAGCACGAAGGATTCGAAAGTCGGCGCAATGGCGCTCACCACATTTCCAGCTGCGAAGAGCGCCATGAGAAGAAGCAGCAGCGTTTGGCGCGCGAGCTTTGCCGCGAGCACGGCAATGATGGGAGCGCCGACGACCACGCCGAGGGCGTAGGCGCTGATGGCATAGCCCGCCTGTGGTGTCGTGACGGCGAATTCCTGCGCCAGGTTGGGCAACAGCCCCATGATGGCGAACTCGCCCGTGCCGATGCCGAAGCTGCCGACGGCGAGCGCCAGCTCGATGAGAGCTGCAGCGAGGCGCGATTTCGGAGCGGCATGCCCATAGCGTGGCGCAGCCGAGCGCATTTCCTCTGCAATCGCCAGATCGGACATCAAAACCTCGAGGATTCTGGAAGGAGAAAGTGCTCTTATTGCACTGCAAAAAAGATTCTGGCGAGCCGCTGGGATGCAGCCCTGACCTGCATCAGAATCCTGGAACATTTCAGAAGCAGACCGAAAGCGCTGCTTGCTTATGCAAATGTCCAAATCTTGTGCGCCAGGAAGCTCCACAGCATCACGACGCCTGTCGTGATGACCTGCGCCGGCAGGTATGGCCCGCCCATCCATACCGTAAACGCATGCATGAGAAACCAGGTCAGCAGGAAGCCGATGAGGGCAACCACGGCAAAACGCCACGTCGCCTCGCGGTGGGGGCGGCTGCTCTGATAAGTATGCCTGCGGTTGAGCCCATAAGACACGAAGCCACCGGCCACATAGCCGGCGAGAGTCGCCGGGACAGGATGAAACCCTCCGCCTTCGACGAGGAGGATGAGCAAGCCGTAATGGGCGACGGCAGCCGCGAGCCCGACCCCGAAGAAGGCTGCGAACTGACGGCTGAGACGATAGAAGGGAGATAACGCGGTCACGCCTACCCGTTAGCCTCTTCTGCAGATCGCGTCACCTCGCCTCTTTGAAGGGCTCCGGCAATTTTGCGGATCATGGCACGCGGCAGGAACTTTGCCCCGAGCGTCCCTAGCCAATTGGTTGTGCCGGTCACCACGATGGCCTTGCCGGCTTCATAGCCGTCGACACCCATCCGCGCGACCTCGGCGGCAGACATCGTGCCTTGCTTGAAGAGCTTGGAACTCTCGAGATCGGCCGTTGCGGAAAACTCGCTTTCGGTCGGTCCTGGACAGAGGGCCGTCACTGTTACGCCGTGAGGCTTGGCCTCTTCATGCAGGGCTTCAGAGAAGGAGAGAACGAAAGCCTTCGTCGCATAATACACTGCCATATAAGGCCCAGCCTGGAAGGCGGCTGTCGAAGCCACGTTCAGGATACCGCCCCGCCCTCGCTCCAGCATGCCGGGCAGCAGGACGCGGGAAAGCGCCGTGAGCGCCCTGATATTGAGATCGATCATGGCGACCTGCCGCTCGAACGGCAGGGTCGCGAAGTTTCCCCTCAGGCCGAATCCGGCGTTGTTCACAAGGGTGTGGACCTGGATACCCCGATCCCGGAGCATTTCCACGAGGTCCTGGGGCGCCTCCCTGTCCTCCAGGTCGAGGGCCATGGCTTCCACCTGAACCCTGTGGGCCAGCTGGATTTCCTCAGCCAGAGCTTCCAACCGTTCGTGCCGACGGGCCGTGAGGACGAGAAAATAGCCCTTGGCCGCGAGAACCCGCGCCAGTTCCGCGCCGATTCCGCTCGATGCGCCGGTAATCACAGCCCAGCGTGGTTCCTCGGCCATCCTCTGCCTCCTTGAGAGTTTTCTCCATCCATGCGGGCGATCATGCCGCATAGGGAGACCTGTCGCCAAATCATGGCGGGCATCGGACGTGAAAAGTGGATCTGCACTTTTGGGTCCAATCCGATGCTCCCCTTTTCGAATCGCGCATCGTTCAGGGCGGAACCGGAGGTCCGCGTCAGCGAAAACCGGGGCCACTTTTCCGCACGATGCGCTAAAGCCTTTGAATTTGTGACATCTCCGTGTAAGAGCCTCTCTCAACCTTCAATCTGACACATCCCGGCTGCGCTTAAAGCGCCGCATAGAGCGGCCGCGCGGCTGGACACGCCTGGGTGGGCCTATGCCGAAGCGGACAGACATTTCTTCCATTCTCATCATCGGCGCAGGGCCGATCATCATCGGTCAGGCCTGTGAGTTCGATTACTCGGGCACGCAGGCGGTCAAGGCTCTGAAGGAGGAAGGCTACCGCGTCGTCCTGGTGAATTCGAATCCCGCGACGATCATGACCGACCCTGATCTCGCGGACGCCACCTACGTGGAGCCGATCACCCCTGAGATCGTCGCCAAGATCATCGAGAAGGAGCGTCCCGACGCCATCCTGCCCACCATGGGCGGCCAGACGGCGCTGAACTGCGCCCTGTCCCTCAAGAGGATGGGCGTACTGGAGAAGTTCGGCGTCGAGATGATCGGCGCGACGGCGGAAGCCATCGACAAGGCGGAGGATCGCCAGCTCTTCCGCGAGGCGATGACCAAGATCGGTCTCGATACCCCCAAATCCCGCCTCGCCAACGCTTCGGCTCTCAAGAAGGCTGACAAGGAAGCCTATCTCGCCGAGCTCGCGCGCCTCGAAGCACTCGATATGCATCCCGGCGACAAGAAGCGCATGGTCGCCGCCTACAAGCTGAAGTGGGATGCGGCCGAGAACGACCGCCGCAAGCGCTATCAGGAGCACGCCATGGGCGAGGCTCTGCTGGCGTTGGCCGAAGTGGGCCTGCCCGCCATCATCCGCCCGTCCTTCACCATGGGCGGCACGGGCGGCGGCATCGCCTATAACCGCGAGGAGTTCCTCGACATCGTCGAGCGCGGTCTGGACGCCTCCCCCACCAACGAGGTGCTGATCGAGGAGAGTGTGCTCGGCTGGAAGGAATACGAGATGGAGGTCGTCCGCGACAAGGCGGATAACTGCATCATCATCTGCTCCATCGAGAACTTCGATCCGATGGGCGTTCATACGGGCGACTCGATCACGGTCGCGCCGGCTCTCACGCTCACCGACAAGGAATACCAGATCATGCGCGACGCCTCGCTGGCGGTTCTGCGCGAGATCGGCGTCGAAACCGGCGGCTCGAACGTGCAGTTCGCGATCAACCCTGAGAACGGGCGCATGATCGTGATCGAGATGAACCCGCGCGTGTCGCGCTCGTCCGCGCTGGCATCCAAGGCGACCGGCTTCCCGATCGCCAAGGTCGCGGCCAAGCTCGCCGTCGGCTACACGCTGGACGAGATTGCCAACGACATCACCGGCGGCGCGACGCCCGCCTCCTTCGAGCCCACCATCGACTACGTGGTCACGAAGATTCCGCGCTTCGCCTTCGAGAAGTTCCCCGGTGCCGAGCCCACGCTCACCACGGCCATGAAGTCCGTGGGCGAGGCGATGGCGATCGGCCGCTCTTTTCCGGAATCCCTGCAGAAGGCGCTGCGTTCGCTCGAAACCGGCCTCACCGGCCTCGACGAGATCGAAATCGAGGGGCTCGGCAAGGGCGACGACAAGAACGCCATCAAGGCGGCGCTCGGCACGCCGACCCCGGACCGCATCCTGAAGGTCGCGCAGGCCCTTCGCCTCGGCATTAGCCACGACGAGGTCTACGAATCCTGCAAGATCGACCGCTGGTTCCTGGAGCAGCTCCAGGACATCGTCGACATGGAAGCCAAGGTGAAGGCCCATGGTCTGCCAAAGACCCCGGGCGCCTTCCGCCAGATCAAGGCGCTGGGCTTCTCCGATGCGCGTCTGGCGGTGCTTGCGGGCAAGACGGAAAGCGAAGTGCGCCAGGCGCGCCGCGCCCTTGGCGTGCGCCCGGTCTTCAAGCGCATCGATACCTGTGCAGCGGAGTTCGCCTCCCCCACGGCCTACATGTATTCGAGCTATACCGCTCCGTTCGCGGGCCAGCCTGCTGATGAGGCCAACCCGTCGGATGCCAAGAAGGTGATCATCCTCGGCGGCGGCCCGAACCGCATCGGCCAGGGCATCGAGTTCGATTATTGCTGCTGCCATGCCTGCTTCGCCCTGAAGGACGCAGGCTTCGAGACCATCATGATCAACTGCAACCCGGAGACGGTCTCGACGGACTATGACACCTCCGACCGGCTCTATTTCGAGCCGCTGACGCAGGAAGACGTGCTGGAGATTATCGAGACCGAACGCTCCAGGGGCACGCTCCATGGCGTGATCGTGCAGTTCGGCGGCCAGACGCCGCTCAAGCTCGCCCACGCGCTGGAAGAGGCGAATGTGCAGATCCTCGGCACCTCGCCGGACGCCATCGACCTCGCCGAGGATCGCGACCGCTTCAAGCGCCTCCTGGACAAGCTGCACCTGAAGCAGCCGAAGAACGGCATCGCCTATTCCGTGGAGCAGGCCCGCCTGATCGCCGCCGATCTCGGCCTGCCCTTCGTGGTGCGCCCGTCCTATGTGCTCGGCGGCCGCGCGATGGCCATCATCCGCGACGAGAATCAGTTCGAGGATTACCTGCTCGGCACCCTGCCCAGCCTGATCCCGTCCGACATCAAGGCCCGTTACCCCAACGACAAGACGGGCCAGATCAACACGGTTCTCGGCAAGAACCCGCTCCTCTTCGACCGCTATCTCTCGGATGCCATCGAAGTGGACGTGGACTGCCTCTGCGACGGCCGGGACACCTTCATCGCCGGGATCATGGAGCATATCGAGGAAGCGGGCATTCACTCGGGCGATTCCGCCTGCTCGCTGCCGCCGCGCTCGCTCTCGAAGGAGACGGTGGCCGAGCTGGAGCGCCAGACGAAGGCTCTCGCCCTGGCCCTTGAGGTGGGCGGCCTGATGAATGTGCAATATGCCATCAAGGACGGCACGATCTATGTGCTGGAGGTGAACCCCCGCGCCTCGCGTACCGTGCCCTTCGTGGCCAAGGTCATCGGCGAGCCCATCGCCAAGATCGCGGCTCGCGTGATGGCCGGCGAAGATCTGGCGAAGTTCGCTCTGACCCCGAAGGAGCTGCCGCATATCGGCGTGAAGGAAGCCGTCTTCCCCTTCGCCCGCTTCCCGGGCGTGGACGTGCTGCTTGGCCCGGAAATGCGCTCCACGGGCGAGGTCATCGGGCTCGATCGGGGCTTCGGCGTAGCCTTCGCCAAGAGCCAGCTCGGCGCGGGCAGCCAGTTGCCGAAGACCGGCACTCTCTTCGTCTCGGTCCGCGACTCGGACAAGGCCCGGATTCTTCCTGCTGTCCGGCTTCTGGAGGAAATCGGCTTCCAGATCGTGGCGACGGCTGGCACCCAGAAATATCTCGAGGAGCAGGGCGTCAAGGCAAAGCGCGTCAACAAGGTGCTGGAGGGCCGCCCCCACGTGGTGGATGCCATGAAGAACGGCGACATCCAGCTGGTGTTCAATACCACCGAAGGGGCGGGTGCCCTGTCAGATTCCCGTTCTTTAAGACAAGCTGCCCTCTTGCATAAGATACCTTACTACACCACTCTTGCAGGAGCGATCGCTGCAGCCGAGGGCATCAAGGCCTATCTCGGCGGTGATCTCGAGGTCAGGGCGCTTCAGGACTATTTCGCCTGAGGCATTCTGCCTGCACAATGGAACTGCGAAGCTTCAGTGGAGTTTTCGTTGACATGCGAGGGCGCTGGAAACAGCGGCCTCGTACCTCTTTTTAGACGAGACAAACGATGGACAAGGTCCCTCTGACGATCAAGGGTTTTGCGGCGCTTGAGGAAGAACTCAAGCACCGGCAACAGGTTGAGCGCCCCCGGATCATCCAGGCG
Source organism: Microvirga medicaginis (assembly GCF_052658925.1). Classification (NCBI taxonomy): domain Bacteria; kingdom Pseudomonadati; phylum Pseudomonadota; class Alphaproteobacteria; order Hyphomicrobiales; family Methylobacteriaceae; genus Microvirga; species Microvirga medicaginis. Next base: position 36,862 of record NZ_JBQWEL010000022.1, read on the forward strand.
ATCGCGGAAGCCCGCGCGCTCGGCGACTTGTCGGAAAACGCCGAATACCATGCCGCCAAGGAAGCCCAGTCCCTCAACGAGGGCCGTATCCTGGAGCTGGAAAGCCTGATTTCCCGTGCGGAAGTCATCGACATTTCCAAACTCTCGGGCGAACGGATCAAGTTCGGGGCAACCGTCAAGCTGGTGGACGAGGATACCGAGGAAGAAAAGACCTATCAGATTGTGGGCGAGCCCGAGGCCGACGTCCGCTCCGGCCGGGTCTCCGTGTCCTCCCCCATCGCCCGTGCCCTGATGGGCAAGACCATTGGCGACACGGTGGAGGTGTCGACCCCCGGGGGCGGCAAATCCTACGAAGTCGTGGGCGTTCAGTTCCGCGTCTAATATGATGAGGGGGCTTAAGATGAGAGATCAGGCCATGCTCCCCTTGTCCCGCCGCTCCTTTCTGACGAATCTCGCCTGCACTGGCCTTGCCGGTGCGGGCCTGCTGGCGCATGCCCCGGCTCGGGCCCAGGCCTTTCCCCAGTATTTCTCTTCGTTCTCGGTCGATGTCAGCCCCTTGAAGGCCAAGGGTCTCGGTTCCTTTGCGGACCTCGTCGGCCAGGCAGCCCTCGATCAGCTGCACCGCTCCTTCGCCGACCGGGTGGATCCGCGTGGCCCGCGCTTTGTTCTGGTCATTACGGGAATCTTCCTCACCTCGTCCCCTGATAACGGGAGGGGCTGGCGGCGCCACGGCGGCGGTGGCGGTGGCGGAAGCGACGGCATGGACGGTGAGGCCCTGGCTGTTGGCTCCAGAGGGCAGATTCTGGCACGCCATCCGCAGCATGCGGCCCGCGATCCCGACACCAGCATCCTGAATCCGGACGAGCAAGGTCGCGCAGTGGCCATGGCCCAGCATTATGTCTGGTGGCTGCGGCGCAGACTTGGATGAAGGATTAAGACCAGAGGGCCTATTATTCCGTTACTTCTGCGATGTCCTCGATCGGCACCAGCGGCTCGTCCTTGATCAGGTCGAGGGTGAGCGCGGTGCGGACGTTGCGAACATTGGGCAAGGACGTGAGCTCGGAGACGAGGCCCTGGAAAGAGGCTAAGTTCGGGGCCACGCATTTCATGATGAAGTCGATATCGCCCGACAGAGTCCAGCATTCACGGACCATGGACCAGTCCTTCACCCGCTGCTCGAACTCCTTGAGTTCCTTCTTGCCCTGGACATCGAGCTGTACCATGGCGAAGCACACGATCTCGAAACCCAGGCCCTTGGGGTCAAGAATCGCCCGGTAAGCCTTGATGATGCCCGCGCTCTCAAGAGCCCGCACCCGGCGCAGGCATGGCGGCGCCGACAGGCCGACACGACGGGCCAGCTCCACATTGGTGATGCTGCCGTCGGCTTGCAGTTCCTTCAGGATAGCCCAGTCGATGGAATCGAGGCGTCCGCGCACGGTTACTCCAGTAGAGCGCATGTCCAGCCTGGGGAAACCTTTGTGGTCCGGCTCATGCGGCCTTTAAGTCAAAAAACTCGTCTTGGCTGAGTAGACCGTGTAAAGGGTCGACACAAGCGGGACGGGCGATTAAGTCGCAACGAACCTCATGAACTCCACAGGCTCATTGATCGAATGTTGCGCGACAACACCGGCCTTATCACCTGGGTTCTGACCGATGGCAAGGCCGGGGACGAGCTTCAGGCTCTGAGCGTGGCTGAGGCCCTGAGCCTTCAGCCACAGATCCGCCGGGTGAAGCCAAGAGCGCCTTTCACCTGGGCGATGCCCTGGGGACCTATTGATTTCCGGGAGCGCCCCGGCGCTTTCGACAGCCCCATCACTCCGCCCTACCCCGACCTTCTCATCGCCTCCGGGCGCAGGGCCGTCCCCTATCTGCGCTTCATCAAACGCGCCTCAGGCGGACGGACTTACACGGTCTTCCTGAAGGACCCTCGGACGGGACCCAAGGCCGCCGATTTCATCTGGTCGCCGCACTATGACCGTCTGCGCGGCCCGAACGTCCTGACGACCCTGACGCCTCCGCACCGGGTCTCTCCAGACAGGATTGCAGCTGCGCGCGCGCAGCCCGATCCTCGCCTAGCCTCCCAGCCCCATCCTCGCGTCGCGGTGCTTGCGGGAGGCGACAGCCGTCATCATCGGTTTACGGATAAAGACATTGCCCGCTTCGTTGAGCACCTGACGACCCTTGCGGAATCAGGAGCCGGACTGATGATCACGGTTTCCCGCCGCACACCTCCTGCTCTGCGGGAGGCCCTCATCGACCTCGCCGTGCGACACAACGCCTATTTCTGGGACGGGACCGGCGAGAACCCTTACGTCTCCTTGCTCAGTCTTGCCGACTTCATGGTCGCTACGGCGGATTCCTTCAACATGATCGGCGAAGCTGCAGCGACCGGCAGACCGATCCTGGTCTTCGAGCCCTCCGGCGGGCATCCGAAACTTGATGTTTACATGGCAGACCTGAAGGCTCATGGAATTGTGCATCCATTCGAGGGACGTCTTGTAGGGCAGCCCTACGAACCCTTAAATTCAACACCCAAGATTGCTGCTGCCATTGTCCGGGGCTTCAGCCTTCACCGCCGCTCGCTCGGCTTGCCGGACCTGGCTTTTTTTCTGGAGACCCCCTGATGGCCCATTCTCACGCCAAGCTCATCATCATCGGCTCGGGGCCTGCAGGCTATACGGCGGCGATCTATGCGGCGCGCGCCCTGCTCGAGCCCGTCATGATCTCGGGTTTCCAGCCCGGCGGGCAGCTCATGATCACCACGGATGTGGAGAACTATCCAGGCTTTGCCGAGGTGATCCAGGGCCCCTGGCTCATGGAGCAGATGCGCCTTCAGGCCGAGCATGTGGGCACCAAAATGATCTCGGATCACATCACCAAGGTGGACCTGAAGCAGCGCCCCTTCCGCCTGGAGGGCGATTCCGGCGACACCTACACCTGCGATGCCCTGATCGTTGCGACCGGCGCCCAGGCCAAGTGGCTTGGCCTGCCGTCCGAGGGCCTGTTCCAGGGATTCGGCGTATCGGCCTGCGCCACCTGTGACGGCTTCTTCTACCGCAACAAGGAGGTTGTGGTGGTGGGCGGCGGCAACACCGCCGTCGAAGAAGCGCTCTACCTCGCGAATCTCGCCTCGAAGGTCACCCTGGTCCACCGCCGCGACTCTCTGCGGGCCGAGCGGATCCTGCAGGATCGCTTGTTCAAGCATCCTAAAATAGAAGTGCTCTGGAACAGCGCCGTCGAGGAAATCTGCGGGACGGAGAATCCTTCCTCGGTCACCCATGTGAAGCTGAAGAACCTCGTTTCTGGCGAAGTCTCCGATTTCAAGACCGACGGCGTGTTCATCGCCATCGGCCACAAACCGTCCACGGAACTCTTCGTCGGCCAGCTCGACATGAAGCCGGGCGGCTACCTCCAGGTGAAGGCGGGCTCGACCAGCACCAACATCCCCGGCGTCTTCGCCGCCGGCGACGTCACGGACGACATATATCGCCAGGCTGTGACATCGGCAGGCATGGGGTGCATGGCTGCGCTGGATGCCGAGCGCTATCTGGCAGCTCTGGAGGCCGCCCAGGAGGCCGCTGAATAGGGTTTATTAACAACTGGTTATCCCTTGGGCAGGATTCCTATTGCATCCTGCTCCCAGCTCATAAGAGATAAGGGTGCTCTGCATCAGGAGAATGCAGGGTATGAGGGGAACGCCGTGGACTGGGATAAAATCCGGATTTTCTATACCGTCGCGGAAGCGGGCAGCTTCACCCGCGCCGGTGACGATCTGGGCCTGAGCCAGTCCGCCGTCAGCCGCCAGATCAGCGCCCTAGAGCGCGAGCTGAAGGCCCCCCTCTTCCACCGTCATGCCCGTGGCCTAATCCTCACCGAGCAGGGCGACCTGCTGTTCCGCGCCGCCCGGGACATGCGGATGCGCCTGGAAACCACCAAGGCCCGCCTTGTCGAAACGAGCGAACGCCCCTCGGGCGAGCTGAAGGTGACGACCACGGTCGGCCTCGGCTCCATCTGGCTCGCCCAGCGCATCGCCGAATTCATGGATCTCTATCCGGACGTGCGGGTCGAACTGATCCTCTCCAACGAGGAGCTCGATCTTGCCATGCGCGAGGCGGACGTGGCGATCCGCCTACGCCGCCCAGCGCAGCCGGACCTGATCCAGCGCCGCCTCTTCACCGTGCATTTCCACGTCTATGCATCGACGGACTATATCAAGCGCTTCGGCGAGCCGAAGACCCTCGAAGAACTCGACGAGCACCGCATCATCTCGTTCGGCGGCGACCAGCCGTCCTACCTGATGTCCGTACATTGGCTCTCGACTGCTGGACGAGAGGGCCGCGAGCCACGTCAGTACCATTACGTGGTCAACAACATCACGGCCCTGAAACTCGCCGTCGAAACCGGCGCCGGCATTGCCGTGCTGCCGGATTATGCAGCCGTGGGCAATCCGAGCCTGGTCCAGATTCTGCGCGATGTGGAGATGCCCTCTCTCGACAGCTATCTGGTCTATGCGGAAGAAATGCGCTCCGTCGCCCGTGTTCAGGCCTTCCGTGACTTCCTGATCTCGAAGGCCCAGCGCTGGACCTACTAAGCCCCTACTCCGTAAGCCCTTAACGGCCCTGAATCGCCACATCCGTCAGCAGGCGTGGCAGTTTTGTGTCATGCACCTTTGCAAGCCATGCATCCAGCGCAGCCCTTTCATGAGGCATGTTGCATTGCAAATAAGTCGAATGCAGCCGATATGGGCATTGGCTGATTTCAACGCGGCACCGCTTTTCTTCCTCCCGGCGCTGCCGTGTCGGCCGTTCCCTCTGGAAGGTTTTGACTGTTATTTGTCGGACCTCACTTCATGCCGGGCCTTTGGCCCGGCTTTTTTCTTGTCGGCTCTGCAATGCCTAGAGCATCGGCCCAAAAGTGGATTTGCACTTTTGGGCTCAATCCGATGCTTCTTCTCTTCAGGAGCGCATCGTTGATTGCGGAAAACCGGGTCCACTTTTCGCTGACGCGGCCCTCCGGTTCCGCACGACGCGCTAGTGATGTGAAGCGACCTCATCCTTGAGAGCGCGGCGCAGGACCTTACCCACATTGGTCTTCGGCAACGTGTCACGGAATTCGATCCGGCGGGGCACCTTGTAGCCAGTGAGGTTCTCCCGGCAGAAATGGCGCAGTTCCTCCGGATCGAGATTGGGATCCTTGCGCACCACGTAAGCCACGACAGCCTCGCCCGATTGCTCATCGGGCAGGCCGATGACGGCGGCTTCCATCACGCCCGGATGCCTTACGAGCACATCCTCGACTTCGTTGGGATAGACGTTGAAGCCGGAGACCAGGATCATGTCCTTCATCCGGTCCACGATCTTCACCTGCCCGTCAGGCAGGATCACGGCCACATCGCCGGTGCGGAAATAGCCGTCCTGCGTCGTCGCCCTCGCCGTTTCATCAGGCCGGTGCCAATAGCCCGCCATCACCTGCGGTCCCTTCACGCACAGCTCGCCACGCTCGCCCGGAGGCAGAATTGTACCGTCGCTCCCACGCACCGTCACATCGGTTGAAGGCAGCGGATAACCGATGGTGCCCGTGAACTCCTCGATATCGAGACGATTGGCGCAGACCACCGGCGATGTTTCCGACAGGCCATAACCTTCGACGATGGGCTGACCGGAAATCTCCTTCCACTTCTTCGCAACAGCCTCCTGAGTCGCCATGCCGCCGGAGACGGCAAAGACCAGCTGCGAAAAATCGACTTCCCTGATGCCCGGAGCGTGAGCAAGCGCGTTATAGAGCGTGTTCACACCGGACATGAGCGTGATCTTGCTTTTCTGGAGCGTCTTCGCGAAACCCGGAATGTCACGCGGATTGGCGATGAGAAGCTGACAACCACCGATCCTCGTCATGAGGAGCGAGCACACGGTAAGACCGAAGATGTGATAGAGAGGCAGCGCCGTGACCATCACATGGTCCTCACGCTCACCGAAAAACGGGCGCATCCACGCTTCGCATTGCAGCACATTGGCTGTCACGTTGCGGTGGAGCAGAACCGCACCTTTCGAGATGCCTGTCGTGCCGCCTGTATATTGCAGAAAGGCGATGTCATCACGGGTGACGGTGACAGCTTGCGGCTTCTTGCGTGCGCCCACGCTCAACACTGCCTTGAACGGCACGGTTTTCGGAAGGCGGAAAGGTTTGACCGCCTTTTTCACATGGCGTGAGACGAAATTGACGATGGCGCCTTTCAGGCCCAGCAGATCGCCCGGTGTCACGAGAGCCACACGATCAAGCTTGAGATCGGGCAGAGCTTCCTCCACCGTCGCCCCGAAATTTTCGAGCACGAACAGGAAGCGCGCTCCGGAATCCTGCAGCTGATGGATCAGCTCGCGTGGCGTGTAGAGCGGGTTGACGTTGACCACCGTACCACCGGCCAGAAGCACACCATAGAGGATCGCCGGATAAGACATCACGTTCGGCAGCATGATCGCGACGCGATCGCCCTTCTTCAGGCCTTGCTGCTGGAGCCACGAGGCGACGGCATCAGCGCTCCGGCCGAGCTGCCTATACGTGATGCGCTTGCCGAAGCTCTCGGCGGCGACACGGTTCGGGTATTCCGTGACGGCGTGGTGGAAGATGTCGTTGAGAGTGCTGATCTGCGCGTCGTCGATGACCTGAGGCACGTTCGACGGATAGGATTTGAGCCAAGGCCTATTCGAGGCTTGGCCCGCCGAATCCGAAACGGAGGCCGGCTGGGTCGTGGCGTTCATTCTTATCCTCCCGCTCCAAGGCGAGTTTATTTCATAGGAGATGGCGTCTCCATCAAAACTTAACTTGGCGTGGAAGAGCGAATTTGTCGATGGAATAGTTTACACCTGAACGATCCCATGGGGATCGTTCAGGTGTAGAATGCTCAATGGGTCTTCTGCAGGACCATATCGGCCGGCCTGCCACTGAGTTCTGCCATGTGATCGAAGCGGGTCGAGAAGGTGCCGACGCCAGCCGTGACAGAGCGCAACTCGACGATGAGGTCACCGATCTCCGATTCCGGGATAGTGGCGTTCAGCACCTCCCAGCCTGCCCAGCCGGGCCGTCCGTCATAGCCAAGGATCTGCCCCCGCCTTGCGGTGACAAGGCTGGTTGCTTTGGACAGAGCCTCTGTGGGGATGGTGATTTCCACCGATAGGATCGGCTCCAGCAGCACGGGCTTGGCCTTCGGCAGGGCCTCCGCCAGAGCGAGCTTCGCTGCGGCCTGGAAGGCTGCATCTGAGGAATCGACCGTGTGGTAGGAGCCGTCGGTGAGGCTCACCGCGAGATCGACCACCGGAAAGCCCAGTGGACCGCTTTTCAGGGCATCGCGCACGCCGGTCTCCACGGAGGGGATGTACTGGCGTGGAACGACGCCACCCGTGATCCGATCTTCGAAGGCAAAGCCTGCGCCTCGCGGCAGCGGCTTGATCTCGATCATCACGTCCCCGTACTGGCCATGACCGCCCGTCTGCTTGCGATGGCGTCCGCGGGCGGAAGCCGGCAAGCGGACCGTCTCGCAATAGGCGACGCGCGGCTTGGCGATGTCGACGCCGACCTGGAAGCGCGAGGCGAGCTTCTCCACCGCAACGCGCAGGTGCATCTCACCCTGCCCAAGCAGACGGATCTCACCCATCTCAGGTCGGTTTTCCACCACGAGCGACGGGTCCTCCTCCGTGATCTTCGCAAGCGCGCTCGAGAGGCGCACATCGTCCTTGCGATCCTTCACCTTGAGAGCCACCGCATAGACGGGCTCAGGTGGGGCTGACGAGACAATGGTTTCAGGCCTGCTCTTGTTTGCCGCGAAACTGTCGCCTGTCGCAATGCTCTCAAGCCGCCCGAAGCCAACCGTGTCGCCAGCAACCGCTTCGGCTTTCCGCGTGGTGTTGCTGCCAATCATCGTCATCAGACTGCCGACGCGGCTTTCAGCGCCGCGCGAGCCCACCACCGTATCGCCCTCATGGAAGGTGCCGCGCATCACGCGCGCGATGGAGAGCTTGCCGCCCTGCCCCATGTGCAATGTCTTCATCACGTGTGCGAGCGGAGCACCCTCTTCGGAAACTCCAAGACGGGCGCGAGTTTCCGCGAGTGTCGGCGCTTCGTGCCGCAAGGCCTTCAAAAGGCGCGTGACGCCGTTGCCGCGCTCGGCAGATCCGATGAGAGCTGGGACCACATGCCGCTCGCGCAACTCTTTTGAGAGGTCGTCGAAGATGCGATCGCGCGGAGGCTCGATCTCGGAGATCAACTCCTCCATCAGCTCGTCGTCGTAATCAGCGAGCTTCTCAAGCATCGCAAAGCGCGCTTCGCGTTCGCGTAAGGATTCTCCATCGGGCATTTCCACCACTTCACTCGGTGCATGCTCGCGATAGATGAAGGCGCGCTCCAATGCGAGATCGATGAAACCCACCGCGATCCCGTCCTTCCAGAGCGGGATCTGGCGCAACAGCAACGGCGTGCGTGACGCCTGCTGCAGAAGGCTCAAGGTTTCGCGCACTCGCTGCGTCGCCGTATCAATTTTGTTGATGAAGAGAAAGCGCGGAATGTCCGCTTCCTCCAACTCCCGCAGGATGACTTCAAGCGCGGGGATCTTACGTTCATCCGACTCGCACACCACAATGGCCGCATCACACACCGGAGTGACGTTGCGCATCTCGTGCAGGAATTCCGTGGAACCGGGGCAATCGACGAAGGTCATCGTCTCGCCGAGAAACTGAACGGTCGCCACATTCGGCTCGATGCTCATGCCGTGAGCGCGGGCCTCTCCACTCGCATCGCCGACACTGTCGCCATTGGTGACGCGCCCTGCGCGGGAGATTGCGCCGGTGCGCTCCAGGATCGATTCAAGGAGCGTGGTCTTGCCGCTCTGAAATGGGCCAACGATGGCAATGCATCGCGGGCCCGCAGGTCCTCTGCCGTTGGGTGCCATGGTAGTCTCCTCCCTGCCCCCGTCAGCGCGCTCTTGGCCGTCGCGTTAAGGGAATGCTCTGCCTGTCGGGAGGAGTTGGCAAGGGGCTTTTTTAAGCCGGATAAACAGCCCAGCCAAGCTTGGCCGCTCTTTTTAGAGCGCTCGATCAGACTTACGGGGCAGCGCTCAATTCGAAATTGCCGACGCCCAAAGCTAAGTTGAGACCCGTCTGGCCATTCACAGAAAGAGGCTGGAGAGCGATGGACTGGTTCGATCCGCCCACCAGAATATTGGCGCCAAGTCCCGCCCCGACCGTTGCTTCGGCAGTCGCGCCGACATAGTTGCCAGCAAGCACTCCAGGAACCGCAGGCCCCGCGGCGAAGACGGCCCAGGTCAGGACTCCTCCGCTGGTCGCGCCGATATCGAGGCCGAATCTGCGGATCACGCCTAAGTAATGCTCGCTATAGCCTTTCTGAGAATCGAAGGTGCAGGCCGTGCCCTTTTGTGAGGTCAGGACAAGGCCGAGACTACCCGAAACATTGCAGGTCAGGATGCCGATCTGGGTCTGGCTTTGCGCCTGTGCATTGGAAGAATCCAATAGAGAAGCGATGGCGAGGGCCGCAAGGGGGAGAGCTGCCCGAAACATGATGATCTCCTGAGCTTGGATGAAGCTTGGCGATCAACAGCTCTACCGATGATCCCGTTCCACGAACGGGCTGCTATTTCAGGGGAGCGGGTCAGGAATCCCGGTGCTCGCCGCGGCGCACAATTTTCATGGCAAAGATCGTCACGGGTCCAGCGCGGAGCAGGTTCATGGCCGAGACGATCATCTCGGCCAAGCGCTCGGGAGTGACGCTATCGCCTTCGATGTCGAGGAGAAAGTCCCTCGCCTCGACATAGCCTCCATTGGTGAAGTCTACCCGCGCATCGAACTTCACTCGATTAACGGAGGCTGGGTTCGCTTGGTACGGCGCGGCAGCGAGACCAGGACGAAATGTTTGCGGCAGAGGTGATAGTGCGCTCAAGGTCAAACCATCATGAAATCGTTGGCTGTCAGTGATTTCAGGCCTTTTGAGAGAGACGCTATCTTGATTTTGGCTGCATGGCCGATTCCATCGGGATCATAATACAAGGCGCCAGCCTCTATGTCATAGATGATGCGATCCGAGGAGTCATGGGCTGCCTCACCGACATGGAACGCTTGCTTTGATATCTTGCCGGGCCGGGCGAGAGAACCTGCACCCACCTTGAAATAGGCGTTCTCCAGCCAAAACGTATCATTCACTGGCGAAAAGTCGATGATCTTCTCCGGCTTCCTCGATCTTCCATCGAAGACGAACGTGTCTCTCCCGCTGCCGCCTCGGAATGAATCGGAACCTGCTCCACCCCAAAGAGTGTCGTTTCCGGCGCCGCCCCGCAAAACATCATCACCCGATCCGCCTCGGATTACATTGGAGAAACTATCGCCCGCCAAAGAATCGTTGCCTGCACCGCCTGAAAGAGTGTCGGCCAAAACCTTGTTGCGGATCATCTGTCCTGATGTGAGATTGATTCGGTAGGGAACAACCCATGTTTGTGCTCCTTCATTGACCACGACAAAAGCGTTCTTCGAACCCGTAGTGGCATAGACATGATCAAAGGTAGCAGTCCCTCCGACCGGCACCCCCGTATCGACCGAACCGTCGCCCCAGCGGATGGCCACCTTCGAGGCTGCGCCAACTTCAAAGCTCGCCTCGAGATAACGCTCCTCCGCGATAGCCTGGCGATAAGGAACATACGCGGTATCGATCCGGTAGATATCGCTCTCCATATTCCTGTCTTCAGCTACCAGTCGGACTTCGCTCTCGAACACGACGTAGCGCCCGTCAGGGCTGATCTGGGGTGTCCAGCTGCGGCCCTCGCCAGCCTGTGAACCGTCGGCCAAGGTCGAGAGGCGAGTGAGCGTGCCGTCTTGCAGGCTCCACATGTAAACGTCTGATCTACTATCGATATCACTTTCTACCAGCTGACCATTGCTATCAAATAGCACGTAACGTCCATCGGCGCTGATGGTAGGGCTATAGCTATGACCTTGCACCAAGCCCGCAACCGGCTTTGAAATACGAGTCAGCGTATTATTATGCAGATCCTTAATGTAAATATCGGAATAGCTATCGGTATCTTCTTCAATAAGCGGGGCATAGCTCTCGAACACCACATAACGACCATCGGCAGTGATATTGGGATTGTAAATGCCACCGCTCTCCGGCGAGTCAGGGATGAGAGTTATCGTACCGTTCAAAGAGTCCCACTGATAGATATCTGGATTGTGATTGATATCGGCGTCCGCCAGCTGAGCCCCGCTCATGAACATGATATAGCGCCCGTCAGACGAGATGTGAGGATTATAGCTATCGCCCTCCTCTAAACCGGGGATCGGATTTGAAACACGGATAAGTGTGTCATCTTCCAAATCCCTCAGGTAGATATCCTCCTTCTCGTCAGTATCTGTTGCCACCAATTGAGCAGTACTAGAGAATACGACGTATTTCCCAGCGAAGGTGACTTGAGGGGCATAGCTATCGCCATCTGTGGCCTGCGAACCATCGGCCTTTGTCGAAATACGGGTGAGCGTATTGTCGCGCAAATCTCTTATGTAAATGTCGACTCCGTTATCCGTATCAGACGGCACCAGCTGGGCGAGGCTTTCAAACACCACATAGCGTCCATCGGGGCTGATATGAGGATTGACGCTATACTCGTCAGGGGTTGGCAGGCCGTCTGCCTTCGACGAAACACGGGTGAGCGTATTGTTCCATACATCCTTGACGTAAATGTCCAAGACATCGTTGTCATCTGACGGGACCAAAGGATCGACGCTTTGGAACACCACATAGCGCCCATCGGCCGTGACCTGAGCAGCGCTGACAAACCCGCTGGCTGAGCCATCGGCTTTGGTTGAGATGAGAGTGATGATATCTTTAGCCATAGGCCGGCTAAAGGATTGGAGCTTCAAGGTAGGCATGGCGGGCAACTCTTTTTGCTAGAATATATCGTTCTAGTCCTCAGGTCGCCCGCGACAAGCCCTTACCCGTTCATAATTTGGCCTCTGGCAATTCTGCGTTATCGCAATGAGCCGCAGAACCGCTGAATGCGGTGGCAGGCATCCTCCAGGGCCGCGTTCGACGTGGCGTAGGAGATGCGGAAGTTCGGGCCGAGGCCGAAGGACGAGCCGTGCACGGCGGCCACGCCCTCGGTCTCCAGAAGCTCGGAGACGAAGTCCTCGTCCGTCTTGATGACCTTGCCTGACGGGGTGGTCTTGCCGATGGCCTCGGCGCAGGACGGATAGACGTAGAACGCGCCTTCCGGCATCGGGCACTTCAGGTACTTCGTCTGGTTCAGCATCGAGACCACGAGGTCGCGACGCTCCTCGAAGGCCTTCTTGAAGACCTTCAGATGATCCTGCGGCCCATCGAGTGCCTCGACCGCAGCCCATTGAGAGATCGCGCTCGTGCCGGAGGTCTGCTGGCCCTGGACGAAATCCATGGCCTTGATGAGGTGCTCAGGACCGGCAGCATAGCCGATACGCCAGCCTGTCATGGCATAGGCCTTGGAGACGCCGTTCATGGTGAGCGTGCGCTCATAGAGATTCGGCTCGACCTGGGCGGGGGTCACGAACTCGAAATCGCCATAGGTCAGGTGCTCGTACATGTCGTCAGTGAGCACCCACACATGCGGGTGACGCATCAGCACGTCGGTGATCGCCTTCATCTCGGCGTAAGAATAGGCTGCGCCGGTCGGGTTCGACGGCGAGTTGAGGATGATCCACTTCGTCTTGGGCGTGATGGCGCGTTCCAACGGCTCCGGCTGGAGCTTGAAATTGTGCTCCATCGTGCAATCCACGAACACCGGCGTGCCGCCGCAGAGCGCCACCATCTCAGGGTAAGACACCCAGTACGGAGCCGGGACGATGACCTCGTCGCCCGGGTTCAGGGTGGCGAGCAGCGCGTTGTAGATCACGTGCTTGCCGCCGGTGGACACGATGGTCTGCAAAGGCTTGTAGTCCAGGCCGTTCTCGCGCTTGAACTTGCGGGCAATGGCCTCGCGCAGGGGTACGATGCCGGAGACCGGGGTGTACTTGGTCTCGCCGCGGCGGATGGCGGCAATGGCCGCCTCCTTGATGTTGTCGGGAGTATCGAAGTCCGGCTCGCCGACGGAAAGGCTGATCACATCCCGGCCCTGGGCTTTGAGATCCCGCGCTTTCTGCGTGATGACGATCGTGGCAGACGGCTTGATACGCGAGAGGGCATCAGACAAAAAGCCCATGGGAAACCTCCAGTCGGGGCGTTAAGTAGGGAACGTGACGGGGGCGGACCCTAATCCGCTCAAGCTGTCCAAGCAAGCAAAACAGCCCCGTTGGACCGGGTTTTTCAGGAGGCGCCTTTTCATGACCTTTTCCCTCACCCGTCGCATGGCCATTGGCCTTGTCGCCGGAGCCACCCTGCTCTCGCAGGGGGCCACCGCCCAGCCTTATCCCAACCATGTTATCAAGATGGTGGTGCCCTACCCGGCGGGCGGGCCGACCGATGTGATCGCCCGTATTGTGGCGGAGGAGATGGGCAAGGACCTCGGCCAGAACGTGATCGTCGAGAACGTGGCGGGCGCCTCCGGCGCCATCGGCACCCGGGCCGTCGCTCGCGCCGAGCCCGATGGCTACACCATCGTCTTCGGCAACAACCAGACCCACGGGAACAACATGTTCCTGCTCAAGGAGCCGGGCTACGACGCGGTGAAGGACTTCGCGCCTCTCGCAGGCGCCGGCGCTTTTGAGCACGTCTTCGTGGTGAAGAACGATCTGCCTGTGAAGTCCATCCCGGAGCTGATCGAACTGGCGAAGAAGGACCCGGGCAAGCTCAATTACGGCTCGACCGGCGTCGGCTCCGGCTCGCATCTGGCAACCGAGCTGTTCATGACCCGCACGGGCATCAAGATGACCCACGTGCCTTTCCGGGGCGCAGCCCCCCTGGTGACGGAGCTGATGGCCGGGCGCATCGACGTGTCGAATTCGACCCTGCCGAGCGTGCTCTCCCAGTTCCAGGCCGGCCAGATGCGCGCCATCGGCTTGGCAAGCCCGCAGCGCAATCCTTTGGCTCCCGACGTGCCGACCTTACGCGAACAGGGCATCACCAATGCCGATGCGGAATCCTGGGCTGCCTTCTTCGCCCCTGTGAACACGCCCAAGCCTGTCCTCGATAAGCTCTCCGGCACGATCATCGCAATCCTCAACAAGCCGGATGTGAAAGAGCGCATCAAGAAGCTCGGCTTTACTTTGAACGTGCGCGATCCGGAGGCCTTCAAACCTTATCTTGCCAAGGAAATTCAGACCTGGGCCGAGATCATCAAGGCAGCCAATATCGCAACGGAATAACTCCACGGAACGTTCATTCTCACTGGATGGCCGGGGCATGGTTCCGGCCATTTCTATTGCCAAATCTTCTTTCTTAAAATCACCTAGCGATGCGTTAATATTGGTTAACGGTGTATTAACAACATCAATTGGAAAGACTTTCGAAAGAAAGACTTCAGAACCCTGCGGAACTTTCCTGAAATGAATGGGTTTTTTCTCTAAACCCACCTTGGCTCTCCTGGGGAAAGTGCCCATGAAGACCTACCGTCCTAGAAATCATGTCGCGTCCCGGGCTCATCGGATGGATCTTCGCCAGCAAAGCCGCTGCTCACTGGCGCTGATCATGCTGATGGGACTCGCCACACTTTCTGTACTGGCGACCACGAAGACTTTGTCGGCGCAGAATACCAATACTGTCCACGACTATTCCATCAGGTAACACGTGAGTGACCGGCCGCGAGGTTGACGCCTCGCGCCGAGAGGTTAGCTCTTCGGCCTTGAACTGACGGAGAGCCTTTCATGAAAAACCTTCGCCTTGCTCTTGCCTGTGCTCTGACTCTTGCCGCAGCTCCAGTTGCTTTCGCGCAGGACACGCAGCGCCTTCGCACCGACAAGGTCGAGGTGATCGTCGAGACTGTGGCCCGCAATCTCCAGAACCCATGGGGCCTCGCCTTCCTCCCCGACAGCCGCATGCTGGTGACGGAAAGGCCCGGGCGGCTGCGCATCGTCGACGCGGAAGGCAAGCTCTCGGAGCCGATCAGGGGTCTTCCCAACATCTCAGTCGGTGGTCAGGGCGGCCTTCTTGATGTGGCGCTCGATCCAAACTTTGCGCAAAATCGCCTCGTCTACCTGAGCTTTGCCGAGGATAGGGGCGAAGGCCGGAATGGCACGAGCGTGGCGCGGGCACGCCTCAGTCAGGATGGAACGGCTCTCGAGGACACTCGGGTCATCTTCCGTCAGGAACCCTCCTATGCAGGCACTTATCATTTCGGCTCGCGCCTGGTTTTCGGTCGCGACGGCAATCTCTTCGTGACCTTGGGCGAGCGGAACGATCTGCGTGATCAGGCGCAGAACCTCAACAATCATCTGGGCAAGATCGTCCACATCACGCCGGAGGGCAAAGCGGCGCCCGACAACCCCTTCCTTAACCGCGAGGATGCGCGTGCCGAGATCTGGTCCCTCGGCCACCGCAACATCCAAGCGGCGGCGCTTCACCCGACGACAGGAGAGCTTTGGACTGTGGAGCACGGCGCGCGGGGCGGTGACGAAGTCAACATTCCGCAGAAGGGCAAGAACTACGGCTGGCCCGTGATCTCCTACGGTGTGCATTATTCCGGCCAGAAGATCGGCGAAGGGACGCGAAAGCCGGGATTGGAACAGCCCATCTATTACTGGGACCCATCCATCGCCCCCTCCGGCATGGCCTTCTACACGGGAGACAAGTTCCCAGCCTGGCACGGCAGCATTCTCGTGGGGGCGCTCGCCGGCAAGCTCGTCTCACGCCTTGAAACCAATGGGAACAAGGTGACCGGAGAAGAACGCATGCTGCAGAACCTGGGCGAGCGCATCCGCGACGTGCGTCAGGGGCCCGACGGTCTGATCTATCTCCTGACTGATTCCCGGCAGGGCCGCATTCTCCGCATGAGGCCTGCCGAATAGATGCGAGGCTTACCGCCCGTGGAAGATGAAGGCTGCACCTGAGGCAATCAGCACGAAGCCGATGAGATGGTTCCAGCTCAGCGGCTCCTTCAGATAGAGCACAGAAAAGCCCGCAAAGACCACCAGCGTAATCACTTCCTGCATGGTCTTCAGCTCGGCTGCCGAATAGACGGCCGAGCCGATGCGATTGGCCGGCACGGCGAACCAGTATTCGATGAAGGCGATGCACCAGGACGCGATCACCGCGATCCAGAGAGGTGACGTCTTGAACTTCAAATGCCCATACCAGGCAAAAGTCATGAAGACGTTCGAGGCGATCAGCAGAAGAACGGGAGCGGTCTGAGGATTCATTGAGGATTGCGATGAGACGTGGAGGAGCGGGGACCTTCTGCCCTATTCCTTCCGGCAGAGGTGTCAAGAAGGTCTAGCGCGCGTTGAGCCGCGCCAGCACTTCGGAACCACCCGCAATCTGCGGATTGGAAGGATCGAACCCTTCACGCTGTTCGCGCCGGGTGACAAGACGACGCGCCTTCCCGAAAGCAACATCGAGGCGGCTCTCGCCGCGCATGGCCTTGTTGAAGAAGGCATCGCCGAAATAGGTCCAGGTCGCTCCATCCCGGCAGCCGAACGAGGACCTGTCGGCTGATGCCGCCGTGATGACGAGCGTGCGCTCATCCGCGAGCTTCCTCGCAAAGACACCGGAATAACAGGCGGAAACGATGACCACGCGATAACGCGCGCCGCTTTCCTGCAACAGGTGCTGAACGTCGTCCGGCGTGATGATCATCTGGTCATCCTGAGTCACGATCGCAGCGCCTTCCGAGTTGCCGTGCGAGGTGAGGAAGAACACCAGCACGTCGTCAGAATCGATCACACGACCGACACTCTGCACGGCATTGCGCATCGTCTGCGGCGTCGCGCCTGCTTTGCGCTTGGTATTGAAGCCCACGATGGTGCGGCCTTTACTTCGTAGGCTCGCTTCGAGCACGCGGGCAGCTCCCTTTGCTTCACTCTCGAAAACGCTCTGCGGCCCCCATAGGCCAAAGGAGAGGATGTAAACATCAGTCCCTGGTTGGGACGGGGCAAGACGATTGGCGGAGGAAGGCTGAGCCAAACCGGCACTGGAGAGCCCGATGGCCAATGCCATGGAGGCAATCAATGCCCTGAGGCCACGTGTTTCAAAACTCATTTCTCTTCTCTCCTTGAGAACCTGTCTCAACCTGGAGCATGAAATAATGTTCTTGTTGCCGTGACAAGTGCGTGTGGGCGGAGTTGAGTGCGTTGCTGAAGGATGCGGGTGGCCTTCCGCAGCGCCGAAAGCTTGGCCGCGTACCGAACCGAAAGCCGTCTTGAGGGTTTTCCTGTCACAGGATTCGGCAGAGATTGCTCCAAGAGGATTTCGATGGATATCGCGCTCGACAAGATTTGCGAACTCATTCTCCGCGTCAGGGCCATTGATGTGAAAGAGGGCCCCACGGATCCTGCCTCGGGTTCGAACCCTATCGACGATGGTTCTATCGACGCCCTCACCTCCTCGCCGGATGATGCCACGGAAGCAGAGCTTCGAGATGTGATCGCAGGCCTCAATGATGATGAGCGCGCGGATCTGATCGCTCTTGTCTATATCGGCCGGGGCGATATGGAACCCGAGGAATGGGGGGATGCCGTACGCCTCGCCCGCGAGCGGGAGGAAGCAAGCTCCCTCTCCACCGCCGATTGGCTCATCGGCATCCCGAATCTTGCCGATCTCCTCGACGAGGGCCTCAACGCCATGGGCCGCAGTTGTGCTTGAGCAGCCCTGCCATCATGAAGAGCACAGCATCGGCGGCACTGTGACGGTGCCCTATTTGCGACATGGAATGAGCAAACACTCTGACCTACTCCCAAAGGAGGACGCCATGACTGTGCGCAATCCTGAAGAAGGCCCCGACGAGACGAAGCGGGACAAGGTTCTGCAGGCGATCAACGAAGCCCTCGATGAGAATACCGACATGCCGGCCGAAGGCCTGGGGCAGAACACGCCTGCTCTGGATGCTCCGCAGGAAGCAGCGCTCGATACCAAGGTTAAGCTCGATCGCGTCGAAACCTACCTGAGAGGGCCGACGGTCTTCTCGGCTTAAAGCTCTCAAAAACTTTTCGCGACAATTTCTCTCCTCTCCTGCAGCCGGTCGCGGTCATGCAGGCTAGCCACCGGACGGTTGAGCCTTCGGTTTCGCAACGAAACCCCATGCAGTCGAATGGCGTGACCCATGTGACCGACACGATGCTGCAGCCGGGCTGATCTCCGGATTCTTAGCTCCATGTGTCTCTTTCCCCTAGCGGCTTTCCATGGTGAAAGCCGCCTTTTCATGCGCCGGTTTTACAAAGGCCAGCGGGTGTCCTATGCACGCAGACTCAAGAACGAGATAACCTTCGGAGAATACCCATGGCAGCGCCCTGGCAGAAAGCCAATCTGTCGAATTGGAACAATCGGGCTGCGCTGCACATCCGCGACGCAACGGGCTTTTACAACGTGGATGGTTTTCTCGCCGGAGAGGACAAGCTCTATCCCATCGAAGCCTCCGAAATCGGAGACGTGAAGGGCAAGCGGCTCTTGCACCTGCAATGCCATTTCGGCCTCGATACTCTCTCGCTCGCTCGTCGCGGCGCCATCGTCACGGGGCTGGATTTCTCACCCGTGGCCATCGAAGGCGCCCGTGATCTCGCGAAGAAGGCCAATCTCCCCGCCACCTTCGTGGAGGCCGATATCTACGATGCCCGCAAGGTGATCGACGGCCATTTCGATATGGTATTTTCCACCTGGGGCACGATCTGCTGGCTGCCGGATGTGAAGCGCTGGGCACAAGTCGTGGCCGATATGCTGGCACCGGGGGGCAGCTTCTACTTCCTCGACTCTCATCCCTCTGCCCAGATCCTCGATCAGCGCGACAACCATCTCGAACCGACTTATGGCTGGCGCACGCCCATGGAAAAGCCGGACATGTTCGAGACGGCGACTTCCTACACCGGCGACGTGCACGAGGAGAAGACGGCCGATTACAACTGGATCCATCCGCTCTCCGATATCATCGGCGGCCTTCTCGAAGCGGGTCTGCGCCTGGAATTCCTGCACGAGCACGAGTTCCTGCCCTACAAGCTCTTTCCGGTGATGGTTCCCGCCGGAAAGGGCCTCTTCCACCTTCCTGACGGCTCGGTTCCGTTCCCGCTGTCCTTCTCGTTGAAGGCGGTGAAGCCCTGATGGTCCTTTGCACCGAAACTGCACCTCGGGCGTTGTCGAAACCGGGAGAAGCCGCTTAGCTGCTCCGAATATTCCGCCCCTCTTCCGCCTCCCTTTCGACAGGAGCCCTCATGAGCATCGGCCTGATCGCCCTGCTGGACGACATTGTGGGTTTGGCCAAGGTGGCCGCAGCCTCCCTGGATGACGTGGGGGCTCAGGCGGCCAAGGCGGGCGCAAAGGCGGCGGGTGTGGTGATCGATGATGCGGCGGTCACGCCGCGCTATGTGGTGGGCTTTGCGGCCTCGCGCGAATTGCCGATCGTCGGCAAGATCGCTTTGGGGTCTCTCAAGAACAAGCTGATTTACCTGCTGCCGGCAGCGCTCCTTCTCAGCTTCGTTGCGCCCTGGGCCATCACGCCGCTGCTCATGATAGGCGGCGTTTATCTTTGCTACGAGGGTTCGGAGAAGGTCTTTGAGGCGCTCTTTCCTCACGGCGCGCATCAGCATGAGGCCGCTCTCGGCGAAGCGGTGCGGACGGCCCAGAGTGTTGAGGACGAGAAGGTCAACAGCGCAATCAAGACCGACTTCATCCTCTCCGCCGAGATCATGGCGATCACGCTTGGCACCGTCTCCGAAGCCTCGACGACGATGCAGGCCTTTGTGCTCGCAGTGGTTGGCATCGGCATCACGGCGCTGGTCTATGGCGGCGTGGCGCTGATCGTGAAAGCGGATGACGCGGGTGTGGCACTCGCCACCAACGACCGACCGGTCTCCAGCCTCATGCAGCGCAACGGAAATGCCCCCTCCTCCGCCGACACGGCTCTCGCTCCGCTCACGCGCGGCTTCGGGCGCGGCCTTGTGCGTGCCATGCCGGTGCTCATGCGCATTCTCAGCGTCGTCGGCACCGCCGCGATGATCTGGGTCGGCGGCGGCATCATCATTCACGGGCTCGAAGGCTACGGATTCGCGTGGCTTGGCCACGCGATCCACGACATCGCAGTTGCCGCAGCCCATGCCGTTCCCGCCCTGAGCGGCGCTGTGGAATGGCTGGTCACGGCAGCAGGCTCGGGCCTCTTCGGTCTCCTGCTGGGCGCCGTGCTGATCCCGTTCATCCAGTATGTGGCTGTGCCCTTGGTGAAGGCGCTGCGGGGCGGCAAGAAGGCTCAGAAGCACACGGCCTGAAACGAAGAAGGGCTGCTCCTGGAGCAGCCCTTCCGCCTTCACTCAAGCTGCAGAGCGGAGGCTCAGAGCTTTCCGATCCTGATGAACTGCGTCTCGCCGGACGAGTTGTCCACGCCATCATTGTCCGTGATGATGTAGGCGTCACCCGCAGCGTCGACGGCGAAGCTCTCCACCTTGTCGAGCACATAGCCCTTCGCGGCTTTGAGATCGTTCAAGAGGTCGCGCACTTCCGTCTTTTTCACGAGCGGCAGCTCCCCGCCGAGAGCCACGGGCTTCATGTCGGAAGCCGCAATCGAGTAGAGCTTCTTCACCTTCGCCTTCTCGGCGATCTGGTTGTCGCGCTCGATGATGATCACACGGTCGCCCACGGCCGTGATTTCGGAAAGGCCGACCCAGCCCGTCTCGGTCGTGTCGAGAGGATAGCGCACGGCGCCCCAGCTCTTGTTGGATGGCTTATAGGCCATGAGTTTCACGGTTCCCTTGCCGTCATCCGCCCATTCACGCTGCATGGCAAGCCACACGATCTCGTTGTTGCCGGAGCCCGTGACGGTGACGCCCTCATAGCCGTAGTTCTTGGCACCTTCTTCAAGGCTTGCCGGAAGGGCGATCTCTTCCTGGATCGCACCCTTGGCATCCACCTTGACCAGGAGGTTCTTGAGCCCCTTCTCCGGATTGCCTTCGGAGGCCAGCCAGAAACCGCCATCGCTGGAAACGGCGATGCCTTCGAGGTCGAGCTTCTCCGCGGCCTTCCCGCTGCGCGTCACGAGCACTTCACCGGTAATCAGCGCGGGCTTCCTCGTCGCATCGATGGTGAGGATGCGGGGCGCACCGGCATAGGCGCTGTCGGTCACGGCATAGAGTTTGCCGGCCTGCGCCTTGTCGGCCGCGATACCGGACAACGCGCCCCAAGCAATCGGCAGGCCATCGCTGCTCTTGGTCGAGCGGATAGTGGGATAAGCCGGGGCCGCACGCTCGGCGCGCTGATAGATCATCACGTGAGGGGCAGCGCCGCCATCGCCGTGCAGATCGGTTTCGCTCGTCGCAACGAACAGGTTGCGGGAGGGAATGGCGAGCAGGCCTTCGGGGCCAATGCCCGTCGGCAGGACCTGCAGCAGCTCCGGTGCTGCACCCGTGTCGCGATAGACGGCAACGACGGAAGCGCGCTCGGAGCCGACGAAGATCAGGCGGTCGTTGCCGTAGCGGCCCGCTTCCACGCCTTCGATTTCCACGCCCTTCTTGTTACGCTTCTCAGGGTAATGGCCGAGCGACACGATCTCGTGCTCCAGGCTTGCGGCGGATTCGTAGGCAACGGAGCCATCCCTGTTGAAGATGGTGAAGCCGCGCGATCCGCCTTTCCAATCCCCTTCATTGGCCGTCACGAAACGGTCGGCATCGAGCCAGCGCACGGCGTCGGGCTCACGAAGAACGCCGTCCTGCGAGCCGCTCAGATCGATCTTGCCATCCTTCTTGGTGTCGATGTTCTTCAGATCGGCCCTGCCTGCGGAGAAGTGCGCCTCGACCTTGCCGGTCTTTCCATCCACCACAACGATGTGGTTGTTCTCCTGCAAGGTCACGACGATCCTGCCTTCGCTCGACACGTCAACGAATTCGGGCTCCGGGTCCTCGCCTGCAACAGTTGCAAGGCCAGTCATAGAGACGGTCTTGAGAGCCGAACATTCCAGCTTGCCGCCATTGAGCGGGGCAACCACCAGCGCGCCGGCCGGCAGCTGCGGCAGCGCCCCTTCATTGACCTCCTCATTACGCTCGTTCTCAATGGCGATGGCGAGAATCCCGGCATTCGCGGCAACCGAGTCCGGCTGCCCGGGAAGCACGCATTCGGCGGAAACCTTCCGGCTCGCCAGATCGACCGACACGAGCTTGCCGCTCGGATTGGTAAAGCTCTCGGAGGTGTTGACGGCCACGTAGGCCGTTCCACCCACCACCTTCACCGAGGTCGGCTCGCCGCCAAGGGCGAGCGATCCGCCCGCCTGGGGCTGCGCAGAATCGGCGATGTCGATGAAGCCGAGCGCCTTGCGCGGGCTATCAGTATAGACGAGCAGCCTGCCGTCCTCGCTTGCGGAGATGATCTCGGCCACGGTCTCAGCCTTCTGGTCGGCATCGGACGGCAGATTGGCCGTGATCGGGAAACTGGCGATGCGGTCGAAATATTCGGCGGCTGATGCGTTAAGAGCAGTACCCGACAGAAGGATGGCGGCAAGCGAGCCGGCGACGAGAGAAAGTTTCATGATATCCCCGCGATATGGTTGAGCCTGGCGGGGCTGTTTTGCGTCTGTCTCATGACGGGTGGATGACGGTTGGGAAGAGATCCCCGACCCTTTCAATCTTCACGCTTTTGTACCATATTCGTTCTATGGCCAAGTCACCCAAGAAGCCCAAGCTTTCCACCGGGAAGGCGTCCAAACCTGAGCTGAAGCCGCTGGATCCCTATCTGGCCGATCTCTTGAATCCCGCCGTCAATCGGGAGCGGGAGGCGGCCGAGGGCTTTGCCGAGCGCGCGCAGGAAACCTTCATCCATGGCGACATCACGGATGTGGACCCCGCGCTCGCCAAGAAGCTCGGCCTCAAAGGGCCTGACGATGGGCCGGATGTGGCGGACGAATTGGGAGACCTCGCGCCCGGCTCCGGCGTGACGGCCACGGTCGATGCGCTCACCAAGCTGCTGACCGAAGGCGATCCGCGCTTCAAGGACGGCAAGCCCTGGGTGCCGCACCGCCCGCTGCGCCCCGAGAAGTCGGAAGGCGGCATTCCGTTCAGGATCAAATCCGATTTCACTCCCTCCGGCGACCAGCCGCAGGCGATCCGCGAACTCGTGGACGGCGTGCGGCGTGCCGAGCGCGATCAGGTGCTGCTCGGTGTCACCGGCTCGGGCAAAACCTTCACCATGGCCAAGGTGATCGAGGAGACGCAGCGCCCCGCTCTCATCCTCGCGCCCAACAAGACGCTGGCCGCGCAGCTCTACGGCGAGTTCAAGTCGTTCTTCCCCGACAACGCGGTGGAATATTTCGTCTCGTATTACGACTACTACCAGCCCGAAGCCTATGTGCCTCGCTCGGATACCTTCATCGAGAAGGAATCGTCCATCAACGAGCAGATCGACCGCATGCGCCACTCGGCGACACGCGCGCTGCTCGAGCGAGACGACGTGATCATCGTGGCGTCGGTGTCGTGCATCTACGGTATCGGCTCGGTCGAAACCTATACGGCCATGACCTTCTCCGTGAAGGTGGGCGAGCGCATCGAGCAGCGCCAGCTCATCGCGGATCTCGTGGCGTTGCAGTACAAGCGCATCCAGAGCGATTTCGCACGAGGCACGTTCCGCGTGCGCGGCGATGTCATCGAGCTTTTCCCGGCCCACTTGGAAGACCGCGCCTGGCGCATTGGCCTCTTCGGCGACGAGATCGAGAGCATTGTCGAGTTCGATCCGCTCACCGGCAAGAAGACCAACGATCTTTCCTTCGTGAAGGTCTATGCGAACTCGCACTATGTGACGCCGCGCCCGACCTTGCAGCAGGCCGTCAAGGGCATTCAGGACGAGTTGCAGCACCGCCTGCAGGAACTCGCCCGCGCGGGTCGCCTTTTGGAGGCGCAGCGGCTGGAACAGCGCACGCAATTCGATCTCGAGATGATCGAAGCGACCGGCGTGTGCAACGGCATCGAGAACTATTCGCGCTATCTCACTGGCCGCAAGCCCGGCGAGCCGCCGCCAACCCTGTTCGAATACCTTCCCGATAATGCGCTTGTCTTCACCGATGAGAGCCACGTCACCGTGCCGCAGATCGGCGGCATGTATCGCGGCGACTTCCGCCGCAAGGCGACGCTCGCCGAATACGGCTTCCGCCTCCCCTCCTGCCTCGACAACCGCCCCTTGCGCTTCGAGGAATGGGACGCCATGCGCCCGCAATCGATCCATGTATCGGCCACACCAGGCAAATGGGAGATGGAGCAGACCGGCGGCGTGTTCGTGGAGCAGGTCATTCGCCCAACGGGTCTCGTCGACCCGGTAGTGGAGATCCGTCCCGCCCGTTCGCAGGTCGACGATCTGCTGCACGAGGTGAAGGAACTGTCCGCGAAAGGTTACCGCACCCTCGTCACCACCCTTACCAAGCGCATGGCGGAAGACCTTACGGAATATCTCCACGAGAACGGCGTGCGCGTGCGCTATATGCACTCGGACATCGATACGCTGGAGCGCATCGAGATCATCCGCGACCTGCGCCTCGGCGCCTTCGACGTGCTCATCGGCATCAACCTGCTGCGCGAGGGTCTGGACATTCCGGAATGTGCGCTCGTCGCCATTCTCGATGCGGACAAGGAAGGCTTCCTGCGCTCCGAGACCTCGCTCGTGCAGACCATCGGTCGCGCGGCGCGTAACGTGGAAGGTAAGGCGATCCTCTATGCGGACCAGATGACTGGATCCATGGAGCGCGCGATTGCGGAAACCAACCGCCGTCGCGAGAAGCAGCTCGCCTATAATGCCGAGCACGGCATCACGCCGCAGAGCGTGAAGAAGAACATCGCGGATATTCTGGAAAGCGTCTACGAGCGCGATCACGTTTCCGTCGATACAGGGCTTGCCGACAAGACCGTCGGTCACAACCTCAAGGCCGTCATCGCGGATATGGAAAAGCGCATGCGCGAAGCTGCCGCGAACCTGGAATTCGAGGAAGCCGCACGGCTGCGCGACGAACTCAAGCGTCTTCAGGCGACGGAGCTTGCCATCAGCGACGATCCGATGGCGCGCCAGAGCGATGTGGAGCGCGATGCCGGCAAGTATGGCGGCTCGCGCAAATACGGCCGCAACGCCAACCTGCCGCCGAAAGGTCTTCCCGCTTCATCGGAAGATGCGAGCGAGGGCGACGAGAATTCCGAGACTTATGGTCCGCTCGGCAAGGGCCGCTCGGATGAAGGCACGCGCATTCGCAAGCCCGGCCTCGACGAAATGGGTCCAGGCACCGACCGCGAGATTCCGCTGAACTTCCGCGAACGCCCAACGGGCCGTTCGACGCAAGGGTTCGCGGGACAGAAGCCGAAGTACAAAGGACGCAAGGGGCGGTAACATTGCCCCCTGCCGCCCGCCTGTCAGCGCCAAGTCACTTCGAATGCAGCAACAGGTTGCGCAAAACCTTTCAAGGCTCTTTGACCGAGGTTCATGAGCTTGGCCCGATCCGGTAAACGTCCGGACACGACTTCGGAAACCACGATGGTATCAGGCTCAGCACTTTGGCAGAGCCGGGCCGCCATCTGAACGGTTGCCCCGAACAGATCGTTATGATCGGCCACCGGCTCGCCGGCATCCAGCCCGATCCGCACTTGGAGCTTCTCCCGGCTCGCAAGATTGAAGGCATCGAAGGCCTGTTGAATCGCGCGGGCGCATTCCACGCCTGCGAGCACATCATCGAACGAGGCCATGATGCCGTCACCAGTATGCTTGACCTCACGCCCACCCTTGTCGTTCAGGGCTCGACGAACCAGTGCATCGTGAGCCCGCACCATCTCAACCGCTCGGACATCGCCCAGACGAGCCGTCATTCCGGTTGAATCGACGATATCCGTAAACATGATGGTGCGCATGGCCGGATCGATCGCCGGCTTGGAACCTTGCACCGCTGGTGTTGGATCAGATACACGGCCCAGGAAAGCTTCAACGGCAGAGAGATCGACCTCGATGACGTCCCGTGCGATCGCTCCATGAGCCTCGTCATGAACCCTCATGGCCGTCTCGATATTGGGGGCATCGATGAGGCAGAATGCCGTGCCACGGGTGTCATCGAACCAATAGGTCAGGAAGCGCACTCCGTAGCGCCCCTGCACTGTCAAATCCTTCCGGTGAGCCTCTGCGATATCCGCGGCTGTCAAGCCCTTCAGGTCATGACGATCCAGGAAAATGGGCATCGCTTTCTCCGAACCCCCTGACCTAATCTACACTGTTGGGCGAGAACCCGGAATGTCTTTTGCACTTCGAGACCGGGACATGCCTACTCCGTTCGGATTTACGAGAACGCGCGTACGCCTGAATTGGCCCAGGTACAAACAGCGAGATCTCGCTGGATGCCTGCTGACCCTCGCATGAGCTCGATAGAGGCGTCTGTCCTTCGTTAAGGGAATGACAAATGACGGGTTTTCCCAGCACAACGGCTTGATGAAAGCCGGCCTCGCCATTCAAGAGGCCTGGATCGCTTAAATTGCGCGATGTCTGCCGCCAGAGGAGAACTCTCGAATGCCAGCCGCAGCGATGAAACTACGATGCAGTTGCTGCCGAAGATCTGCGGACGCGCACAAGCTGAGCAGCAACCCAGACGCCGGAGCAGGTCTTGGCCCAAAGAAAAAGGCGGCTCGAAGGCCGCCTTTTGTCATCGTCGCCGCTGCCCCTCAGAGCCGTCCCATCAGCAGGAGGATGATGAGGATCAGCAGGATCACGCCGAGAAGACCGCTCGGACCATAGCCCCAGCCGCGGCTGTAGGGCCATGCCGGCACGGCGCCGATGAGCAGAAGAATAACGAGAATAAGCAGGATGGTGCTAACGGCCATGAGGTGCCTCCAATCTTGGCTTCGGCGGGAGGAGCACGCCTTCCTGCGCGGACGACCCACGCAACAGAGTTCGCGGACCTCAGCCGAAACTGAGCTGTTGCAGGGAAACTTGGCCGTTGGAATTTAGTTCCCGAACACCGCGCGGAATTCATTCGGAATGAATCTCTGCCGTAAAGGAACGATCAAGATGGCTTGGCGTTACATCCACGGCGATTGGGTGCCGCCGTGTAGCGCGACCCCTGCGGGAGTCGCCGCTCTCTACGGATCAGGACGACCCGATGCAGAAAAAGAATCCAATTCACATGCCTCACCACGATCCAGAGCCTGTTCCGGGCCTCAGAAAATCTTCGTCTCCAGCGCTCAGCCGTTCAGTTCAGGCCCAGCTCGGTCAGCGTCTGCGTCAATTTTACGAAGCACTGGCGCTCGGCGAGCAGCCGGTTCCGGATCGTTTCATCGAGATTATCAATCGTTTGGACGAGCGGAAGCCGGAGAAACAGCAATTATGAGCATCGATACCGATCTTCGCGATTCCATGCTCAAGGCGACACCCAACCTGCGCGCCTTCGCCATTTCTCTGACGAACAACGTGGATCGTGCGGACGATCTCGTTCAGGAAACATTGATGCGTGCGATCGCCAATATTGATCGCTTCCAGCCCGGCACCAACATGCAGGCCTGGCTCTTCACCATCCTGCGCAACCTCTTCCACTCCGAGTACCGCAAGCGGCGGCGCGAGGTGGAGGATGCGGACGGAAAGTACGCAGCCGCCCTCTCCGTGCAGCCGGACCAGATGCCCCACCTCGATTTCGAGGATCTGCAGAAGGCTCTCGCGCGTCTGCCGCATGATCAACGCGAGGCACTGCTGCTGGTCGGCGCTTCGGGCTTCTCCTACGAGCAGGCGGCGGAGATCTGCGGCTGCGCCGTAGGCACCATCAAGAGCCGCGTAAACCGTGCACGCAATCGCCTCGCAGAGCTCATGCATTTCGAAGACATGGATGAGGATATCGGCCCCGATCGCGTCACTCTCTCGGTCATGCACGCGGTCGCCTGACCACCGCCGATCCCAAACGCCAAAGCCCGGCGAAGCGGAGGGCCGCTCCCGGGCTTTCATTCATCGACGGATGAGACACAGAATTGCGCCGCTTAGAGCCTCGGACGAAAAAAGTGGATTCCACTTTTGGGATTCGATCCGCTGCTCCCCTCTATAGAGAGCGCATCGTTGATTGCGGAAACCGGGTCCGCACGATGCGCTAGAGCACGCGCAATCGGCTTACCGGCGCCGGAACTGCTGGCCGCCACGCTGTGGCGGACGCGGGCCGGACGATGCACCCGAGTCCTTGTGGCGGAAGATGAGCCGGCCCTTTTCGAGATCGTAGGGCGACATCTCGACGGTGACGCGGTCACCCGCGAGCGTCTTGATGCGGTTCTTCTTCATCTTGCCGGCCGTGTACGCGATGACCTCATGGCCATTGTCGAGCTGCACGCGATAGCGTGCATCCGGCAGAATTTCGGTCACAAGTCCTTCGAAGGTGATCAGTTCTTCCTTTGCCATGCAAAGCCTTTCTCATAACAAAAAAGCCGCCCCTCAAGCGGAACGGCCGATAGGCAAGAGAGCGTGCCGGGCACGCTCTCAAGTATCAAACCTTACGCGTTCTGCAGGTTCACTGCAGAGGTGCGGCCGGTGCGCTGGTCGGTCTGAAGCTCGTAGGAGATCTTCTGACCCTCGCGCAGACCGCGCATACCGGCGCGCTCGAGCGCGGTCGCATGCACGAATACGTCCTTGCCGCCGTTGTCGGGCTGGATGAAACCATAACCCTTGGTTTCATTGTACCACTTCACGGTTCCCTGTTCCATGGGAAATCCTTTCACTGTCGCTTGCACGTGGGCGGGGGCTCAGAGCCAATTCGCCCGTTAGTCGATATTGGTAGAGAGAAGGAACGTGCGCCCGGCAGTGCCAAAGCGAAGTAGTCCAGTCGTCCGGCCAAATGTCGATGGCGAGAAGGTAGGGTAAGGATAGGGCAATTGCAAGGCAGGACGGCTAAGCCATGTTAGGTAGTCCGGGGTCTCTGAAGCCTGAAACAAGGGCTTGGAGCGCTTCCCCCCGTGCAGCGGATCCCCGCCCTTTCGCGCTGGACCACGCTCCTCACCATCTGCCTGCGAGAGAGCCGGTGACAGGCCGCAAAGGTGTTCGAGCACAGCCTCTCCAAATGCGTCGTGAGGAACGGCTTTTGCGGCCTCACGTTGATGGAGCAAGGCTTTCGCTCGATGGCGGGCCTATTCCCAAAACAATGGAAGGAGCGCTCCCATGGCCAATGATCGTTATCGCGACGATGACGGCTATATCGCCCGTCGAGGCTTCGGCAATGAACGCGCCGGCTACGCCCCTGACCGTAATCGGGACGCCAATTATGAGAGGACGCCCAGGCGCGATTACGGGGATTCCACCGGCTACGGCACAGGCGGCTCGGCCCGCGACTGGCGGGATGTCGTCGGCGAGGATCGTGACTATGATCCGTCGTCGATCTTCAGCTCCGACAGAACCTGGGACCGCGATCGCGGCTATCGTCCCCGCGCCGTCGGCACCTATGGCCGCGACCAGGACCGCTACAGCTCGGCCAGCTTCGGCCGGGGTTCCCGCGACTACAACGAGGACAGAGGATTCTTTGAGCGTGCCGGAGACGAGGTCCGCTCCTGGTTCGGCGATGAGGGAGCCGAGCGCCGCCGCGAGCAGGATGTGCGCCAGGCAAGCCACCATCGCGGCCGCGGGCCGAAAGGCTATCAGCGCTCAGACGCGCGGATCATGGAAGACGTGAATGATCGCCTGACAGACGATCCGCACATTGATGCCTCCGAGATCGAGGTGTCGGTCTCCAACCGCGAGGTCACCTTGAGCGGCACGGTGAACAGCCGCTTCGAGAAGCGGCACGCGGAGGACATCGCGGAATCCGTTTCCGGCGTCACACATGTGCAGAACAACCTGCGCGTCCAGCAATATGCCGATATGGGCATGGGTGGCAGCATGCTTTCCGGCGCGGGCGCAGCAGGGGCCGGAACCGTCGGGCGGCCTGAGATGAGCACGACAGGAACAGGTGAAGGCGGGCCCTTGGGGCGCAAGAGCAGCACCTGACCTCTCAGGCCTTTTCGGGAGAGAAGATTTTCCCCTGAAAAGCCACCCCCTGCTAACACCGATGCGCCTCTACCTCTTGGGGACAAGGCGCATCTGTCGTACCAAGACCTTACCTTTTCCCGAATGCGCACGAACCCCATATGCCATTGGGAAGGATGAGGACAAGCAATGGCAGGCATTTCCGTTACGCTCGAGGGCGACAACATCCAGCTCGCTTTCCAAAAGGGCGAACAATCAACAGCGGTCGTCATGGACCCGCATGCTGCACGCTCGCTCGTCAAGGCCCTGAGCCAACTCCTCATCGCCATCGGCGAAAGCAGCGAGACGGGCGACGACATCCCGGAAGAACTGGTGGAAGTCACCTCCTCAACCATCGATGTCGGCACGGATGAGCATGGACTGGCGGTGGTGGGCCTGCAGGCCGGCATGATGCCGCCCTTCCTGCTGCGCCTCAAGGATGACGAGGCCAGGCACATCGCCACCAGTCTTCTGGAAATCCTCAACAGCCCGCGGGACGTCCGCATATCCCACGGGGATCATTAGCGCATCGTGCGGACCCGGGGGGCCGCGTCAGCGACCCGAAGGGCCACGCCAGCAAAATGGGGACCCGGTTTTCCGCGTAAAACGATGCGCCGCTTAATAAAGGGAGCATCGATGTCCATCGTGATGCGGACATGCTCACGGAAACATCCGAGCCCTCTCAGCCTAAGCTGAGCCGCTGCGGAACTTCATTACGGCCATACGGTTGTCGAACGCGGGTCATCATCGGCTCCGCTTTGGACAAGGCCTATGGTAGCTCACGACCCAGACCTCACCTCCCATCCTCCCCAGGGCGTCCCAATGATGGATGCCAAAGCGGAGCCGACGCTGAAATATCCGGAATCCGAAGCGTTCTATGCTGAGGCTCTGCGCGAGCTAAACCAACTCGGCCTGCCCTTCCTGCTGGCCGGCACCTATGCTCTCTCGGCCTATACCGGCATCACGCGCCCCACGAAGGATCTCGACATCTTTTGCAAGGCGGGCGACTACACACGCGTGCTATCGCACTTCAAGAATCTTGGATATTCCGTCGAGATTGAAGACGATCGCTGGCTCGGTAAAGTTTTCAAGGGGCAGTACTTCTTCGACGTAATCTTCGCCTCCTCGAACGGCACGATGCCCATCGGTGATCAATGGTTCGAGAATGCGCGACAGATCGAGGTGTTCGGCTCGCCCGTTCGCATCGTAGGGCCGACCGAACTCGTCTGGTCCAAGTGCTTTATCCAGCTTCGCCACCGCTATGATGGCGCGGATGTCGCGCACACCATCCTCAAGGCGCACGATCAAATCGACTGGCATGGCCTGCTCGCCTATATGGAAGTGCATTGGGAGGTGATGCTCATGCATCTTCTCAACTTCCGATGGATCTATCCGTCCGAGCGCGACAAGGTTCCGCGCTGGGTCATGGACGAGTTGCTCGACAGACTGGCAAAGCAGCTTGATCTTCCGCCGCCGCAGATGAAGGTGTGCCGCGGACGGATGTTCTCTCGCATCGATTATGAGATTGACGTGAAACAATGGGGCTTCGCCGATGTCGGCGGCGAAGGTGAATGGCGGAATGAGTGATATCGAGAAGACTCTGAAAGTCGCAGCCATGGGCGACCTTCACGTTCGGGAAGACAACTGGACCTCCTATCGCGAACTGTTTGGCGAAATCTCGCGAGAGGCAGATGTCCTGGTTCTAACCGGAGACCTGACGGATCTCGGAAGACCGCGCGAAGCAGAGCTTCTAGCGCAGGACATCAAGGCCTGCCCGATTCCCATCGTCGGGGTGCTCGGCAACCACGACTATGAATGCGGCGCGGAAGAGGAGGTGTCGCATATTCTCCGCGATGCTGGAATGAAACTGCTTGACGGGCAATCCGTCGAGATCGATGGCGTCGGCTTTGTCGGCGTGAAAGGATTTGCCGGCGGTTTCGGCCGGCGCATGCTCGGCTCCTTCGGCGAGCCCGCCATCAAGCAATTCGTCAACGAAACCATGAAGGAGACGCTGCGACTCGAAAACGCCATGCGCCAGGTACGATCCAAACGCTCCGTGGTCATTCTCCACTATGCGCCTATCGTCGACACGATCGAGGACGAACCCCTGGAGATCTATCCCTTCCTCGGCTCCTCACGATTGGCTGAGACTATCGACCGCTTCAAGGTAAGCGCCATCGTGCATGGACACGCGCATCGCGGCCGCTTCGAAGGACGCACGCCCGCCGGGCAGCCGGTATACAACGTAGCCAAGCACATCGAGAAGCCGACGGGCAAACCCTACGCCATTCTCGAAATCTAAAGCCGCGTTCCCGGATCGGTGGGATTGCCGGGCAGGTAATCAGGTTCCGAGCCTGGCCCTTTCGGATCGGTGATCCCCGGATCGTTCACAGGATAAGGCGTGCGCGGACCTGTCGGCCCCGTGTCCGGCAAATCGTCAGGATCCATGCCGGGCGGCACGTCGCTGGGAATGTTTCCGCCGGGCCGCGGTTCATCCGTGGGCCTTCCTGGATTGACCATTCTTATCATCCTTCTTGAATTGCTCGTGATTGGGTCAACAAACCCATTCAGATCGGGTTCCGCTCGCGGAGAATTTCGGAACCCCCACTCATTTCATCCGTTCCATCGGCATCCCCTTAAAACAACGGAGAGCGTCATGCCTGACATTCAACAGGCCAAGATTCTCATCATGGCGACGGATGGTTTCGAGCAGTCGGAACTCATGGTGCCCCAGCAGAAGCTTTCGGAAGCGGGCGCGGCGGTGGAGATTGCCGCGCCCAAGTCGCGCATGAACCCTGGCGAAATCCGCGGCTGGGACGAGAAGGATTGGGGCAAGAGCGTGAAGGTCGACAAGGATATCGAGAGTGTCGATCCGTCTTCTTACGACGCGCTCGTGCTGCCTGGTGGACAAATCAATCCCGACAAGCTGCGCGTTGAGCCGAAAGCCATCGAGATTATCCGCGCCTTCTACTCATCCGGCAAAGTGATTGCCGCCATCTGCCACGCGCCGTGGCTGCTTGTCGAAGCCGGCGTCATCAAGGGCAAGCAATGCACCTCCTATCACTCCATCAAGACGGATGTGATGAATGCCGGCGGCCAGTGGCGCGATGAGACAGTCGTGACAGATCAAGGCGTGATCACGAGCCGCAACCCAGGCGATCTTGATGCCTTCGTAAGCAAGATCATCGAAGAGGTCCGCGAAGGGTCTCACGCCAAGCGCCGCCAAGCGGCAGAATAATCGTCTCACGATTGTGTAACAAAAAGCGGCCGGTTCGCACCGGCCGCTTTGACATTGATCAGCAACGAAACCTTACGCCTGCTGGATCGCGGAGATCTTCCACGGGCCGCCCTGGTCGCGACGGAAGGTCCACACCTCCCTGGCTTCCTCAGGCTTCGAGGGATCGCCCTCCAACACCCGGCCGGTCGCCTTGTCAGTCAGCACGTCGATCAGCGAGAAGCGCATGGCGACGGTCGCATATTCCGTCGCGCCCTCACGCCAGGCTTCGGAGAGATCGCCCTGCCCCAAGCGTACATTCGAGACCTTATTCACGACACCGCGCGCAGCGTTGTCGTTGAGCTCCTCCTGGATGTAGCCTGCCATCTCGGGCGTCGCCAATGTCCAGAGCTTTTCAATGTCCTGGCGCGAATAGGCATCCTGCAACTCGACCAGCGAGCGCTCGAAGGCCGCGTAATCCTTCTCGCCGATGCCGATCTCATCCCGCACGTCGGTGCGACGGCGAGACTGGTTCATGCCACCCAATGCACCGCCAAGAGCCCCACCGAGAGCGCCGCTACCCAAACCGCCTAAGCCACCCGCCATGGGGCGATCACCGGTCGGAGGCACGCTGCCGCCCGTCGTGGTTCGCTGATAGCCCTGCGGACCCGCATAGGACGGCTCTTGGCGTCGGCGGAACCATTTCATGGCGAACGAGATCAGCAGCACGATAAGGCCGACCTGGAGCAGAAGCCCCAGGACCGAGGCCAGACCGGCGAGACCGCCGAAGAAGCCATTGCCCATGAGCATGCCGAGCAGGCCCGCGCCGAAGAGGCCGGCCATCAGGCCCGTGCCGAAGCCGAAGCGGCGCGGCTGCGCCACGTTCGGGCCCTGCAGACCCGGGTTGCTGTAGGTCGGGCCCTGGTTCGGAGTCTGCGAGCGCTGAATAGGCGCAGCAGCCTCAGGCGCCGTTCGGGTTGCCGGAGGCGGCGCGTAGGTGCGCGCACCGCGCGATCCGAAGCTGCCTCGTCCCCCGCCGACGCGTGCTTCGGCAGCGCTTCCGGCCAGAACCAAAGCGGCAGCCAGAGCGACCATGACGCGGCTTCGGCGAGAAGCAAATTTCATCATCGTTTCGTTTTCATCCCAAAGGGGCACGACGCCCCGGCCTTTATGTAGGGATGGCCAAGCCCTTGCGGAAGGGCCTTCGATATCAGATCGCCCGGTAATGGCGCACCCGGCGCCGGGCCGCCGCGAGCCTGCCCTTGGAGCGCAGGTGCAGAAGGCGCGCCACGCCGTGGCGCAGAGCCGTCGCCTTTCTGCGAACGAAGCCCACGATGCGAATGGCCTGCGGCCAGAAACGCGTGCGGGCAAGCCAGGCATGAACCTGATCGCGGATGAGAAGAACCCGGGCATGGCACCAGGCGAACCAGCGGATCGAGAGAAGCTTGTCGCGGCCGATGGCGAAGAGCCGCTCGGCCAGACCGAGACCCACGACCTTGGCCAGGACGAACATCAGCACGCCGGAGAGGAAACGCCCCTGCCCGAAAAGGTAAAGGGCGTAAACCTTGAAAGGCTCGATGATGGCAAGAGGGATCAGGAACAGCATCAGAATGCCGGTAGGCGGCAGCTTGGCGATACCTGCCTCGATCCGCCTGATCAGCCCAAGCCGCGCCAGAGCGTGCATCGCCGGGACGACGAAGGCGCGGAAGACATCGTCAACCAGGACGACGACCACGGCAATGAGCAGCAGCGGCGCGTTCAGGACGCGCCGCACGCGTCGGGATGGAGCAACAAGTCGGTCAGCCATGGCACTCACGTCTGGCCCAGGTTCTGGGCTGGAATTGTGTGCTATGTGTGACTGACCCGACCCTGCTTACAAGAGGATCAAGCCTCCCTTTGGTGGCCCTTGCCGGATTTGAGCTGGTCGATCCGCTTTGAGGCTTCGGCCTTGTCGAGATCAGGGTCGAAGGCCTTCGGATCATGCGCCTGCTCGGAAAGCGTTTTGAGATAGGATGCCTGCGCCCCTGTCATGGGCTCGTGGCCTGTCACCCAATCCTCCGGATCCTTGATCTGGTTGTCGGACGCAGCCGGATTGACCTTCGGATTGTCGGGCTCGGCCGCGCGCTTTCGCTCATGGGCGCCATGATGAGAGGCCGTGTTTTTCGACGTCATGTGAGACTCCTAATGTTCTCTTTCTGTTCTGAAATGAGAACATCGGAATCAGGCCCTTGGTTCCTTTGCGGAAAGAAGAGCTACTCCCGGCGACTCGTCCCCGTTATCCACAGGTTGGGCGCTCGACTCACGGCTGAGCCTGTGTTCTCTCTTTGTTCACTCGAGCAAGGATGGGTGAGCAACCATGCGCAAGCCGGCGGGCCTGGAGCGGCTCTATGTCGATTTCGATTCCTTCTTCGCCAGCGCCGAGCAGCACCTGCAACCGCATCTTCGCGGCAGGCCCGTCGGGGTTATGCCCGTCGATTCCGAGCATACGGGGCTGATCGCCGTCAGCCGTGAAGCGAAGGCGCTCGGCATCAAGCGCGGCGCCTATGTGCGCGACGTGCGGCGGCAATTCCCCGACTTCGTCTTCGTGAACGCGCGGCACGAGCGCTATGTGGAGCTTCATCGCAGGATCATCGACACCATCGAGAGCGTCGTGCCAGTCAAGGCCGTGTGCTCCATCGACGAGGTGGTCTGCACCCTCCTGCCCTCCGAGCAGGCCGAGGGGTTAGCCCTTGGCCGGCGCGTGAAGGAGGCCCTTGCCACGAGGATCGGCCCCACCCTCACCTGCTCCGTGGGCCTTGGCCCCAACGACCTCCTGGCGAAAATCGCCGCCGAGATGAACAAGCCGGATGGGCTCGTGGCCATCTATCCGGAGGACCTGCCTGGCCCCCTGCTCTCGCTCGAACTTACTGACATTCCTGGAATTGCGCGTGGCAATGCGGCCCGTCTTGCTCGCGCCGGCATCACCGACATGGCCGCCTTCTGGCGACTTCAGCCAAAGGAGTTGCGCCGTCTCTGGGGAAGCGTCGAGGGCGAGCGGCTCTGGATGAGCCTGCATGGCTATACCGTCGAGCGGCCTGAGACCCAGCGGCGCATGTTCGGCCATGGGCGCGTGCTGCCGGTCGATTGGCGGCACTTGAACGGCGCCTATGCCGCGGCCCGCATTCTCCTGGTGAAAGCCTCACGGCGCATGCGTCGCGCAGGCTTTTCGGCAAAGGCGCTTGCTCTCTGGCTGACCGACAAGAACAGCGCCGGCTGGTATGGCGAGGAACATTTTGCCCCGACCTGGGATGATCCCGCGCTGCTTGCAGCTCTCAGCCGCCTTTTTCTCCATGCGGAACGTGAGGACATGCGCCGCAGCCGCAGCGTTCATGTGGCGCTGCATGATCTCGTGCCGTTGCAGGAGATTGAGGAGGATCTGTTCGGAGGCACGGCGGAGGCGCAGCTCAAACGCCGGATGGAGTATCTGTCCGTCATCGCCGACCGGCTCAACACCAGCCATGGACAGACGCTTCTGCATTTCGGGCCGTGGGTCGACATCCCTGGCGGCTATGCGGGAGCGAAGATCGCCTTTAACCGCATTCCCGATGCGGAGGATTTTTAACAAACACCACGGCCGTAGCCGTCCACGTCTCTGGGGAAGGAAGGCTTAAACAGCCTTCGGTCGCAAAAGCCTCTCCTAAGATAAGCGACTGGAAACTCTTAGCAATCTGATCGCTACCAACACCAAGGGCATGCGGGCACGAGCATGCAAACTGCGCGAGATCAGACGAGTCCAGCCAGCCGGATGGCTTCCGCTGCCGAGAGGGCTCTTCGGATTGTGGCGCCCAATTCCTCGTGCAAGGGAGAGACAACACCCTTGGCGCTGATCCCAGCGTCGAGACTGCGGACGGGAGCGGCCTCAACGTTCAGCACTAGATTGGTGGTCTCAACCGTTACTCTCCAGCTCCTGTTCTCGAAACTGGACGCCGACGTGGCCCCCGATGCCCGATAGGCTGCCCAATCCGTGAGTTTATGGTCCCTCAGGTTCGGCGGTTCGCGGGCCTCGTGCTGAAGCAGATGCTTGCAGACCGTACGACCAAGGTCGGCATCAGACACGTCGATGGGTAAAATGGACGGTTCGCCGGTCTCGACGATCACCGATCCCGGCACCCACATGATGGAGGTCACGATGAACCGGCTTTCGGCATAGCGGTAGATATGCGCCATGAGCTCACAGCCGGTCGCGATGCGTTTCTGCTTTATGGCGTGCAGGGATGAACCTGGAAGATCGTCAACGACAGGGTCGACCGATGAGGCCGATCTTGAAAAAATGCGGCGAAGCATATCCATGATCGGGCGCCCGGTTCCACACTGTTGCAGTCTATGGATTCCCCTCGTCCAGGGTCAATAGCCGCATCGGATCTGGTGGCATTTGCCAGCTGATGCCGAACTTAAAAATGTGGATGCCCGGCACGGGGCCGGGCATGGCGAGTCGCACAGATATGAGAGGCTTTAAGCAGCCTTGGCCTTGGGCCGCACCTCGGCCGTGTAGTCGTCCATCAGCATCTTGGTGATGCCGCCCGGCGTGAAGGTGTAGGGGCCGACCTCGGCGACAGGTGTCACTTCAGCGGCGCTGCCGGTGATGAAGCATTCCTGGAAGCCGGCCATTTCCTCCGGCATGATCCGGCGCTCGGCCACTTCGATGCCGCGGCGCGTTGCGAGCTCGATCACCGTCTGGCGCGTGAGGCCGTCGAGGAAGCAATCGGCGATCGGGGTATGGACCACGCCGTCCTTCACGAAGAACACGTTGGCGCCGGTGCATTCGGCGACGCGGCCCTGCCAATCGAGCATGAGGGCATCGGCATAGCCCTTCCGCTCGGCCTTATGCTTCGAGATGGTGCAGATCATGTAGAGACCCGCAGCCTTGGCCGTGGACGGCGCGGTCGCCGGATCGGGACGGCGGTAATCCGCCATGTCGATGCGGATGCCCTTCATCTTCTCGGCCGGGTCGAAATAGCTCGGCCATTCCCAGGCGGCGATCGCGAGGTGGATCTTGTTGTGCTGGGCGGCCACGCCCATCATTTCCGAGCCGCGCCAGGCGACGGGGCGCAGGTAGGCGTCCGTCATGCCGTTCTTCTCCAGAACGAGACGTTTGGCGGCGTCGATCTCGGCCACCGTATAGGGGATCTCGAAATCGAGGATCTGGGCGGATCTCTTCAGGCGCTCGGCATGCTGGGTCGACTTGAAGATCTCGCCCCCGTAGGCGCGCTCACCCTCGAACACACTTGAGCCGTAATGGAGGCCGTGCGAGAGGACATGGAGCTTGGCATCCTTCCAGGGTACGAGCTGCCCGTCATACCAAATCCATCCATCACGTTGATCGAAGGGGGTCGCGGACATCGTTTTCTCCTTAACTGTCGACCTTTGTGGCAACCGGGGCCGTGTAATTTCCGGTCGCTTTCGTGTCATTTCAGTTTCATTCATTTCACGAAAGCGGCTTGACGAGTAACAATCGTCCTGAGATATGTCAACAAGGCTGACATAAAATTGGATAAGGGCGGTGCCAGACGCGATCCCGGCTTTCAAACCCAAGGCTCCCGAACAGAACCTCGACAAGGACATCCTGGCCGAGATACCGGCCTATGACCTGATCGAGCTGTTTTTCTTTGCCTATCGCGACTTCGTCAGCGATCCGGACAGGATTCTGGACGAATATGGTTTTGGCCGGGCGCATCACCGGGTCCTGCATTTCGTCAGCCGCCAGCCGGGCCTGACGATCGCCGAGCTTCTGGACATCTTGAGGATCACGAAACAGAGCCTCAATCGCGTCCTCAAGGAACTGATCGAGAAGAATTTCATCGAGAGCCGCACGGGGACCGCCGACCGACGTCAGCGGCTGCTCCATGCCACGCCCCAGGGTCATGATCTCGCCTTGAAGCTCGCCAAGCTGCAGACGCGCCGCATCATGCGCGCCCTCTCGGATTCGGAGCCGAGGGCCAAGGAGGCCGTAAGCCAATACCTTCTGTGCCTCATCGATCCTGACGACCGCGAGCATGTGAAGCACCTCGTATTCGGGCCGAACAAAACCTGATAAAGCAGGGGGCCCTTCAACAAGCGCCCCGGAGCCCATGGAAGCACCCC
This sequence comes from Microvirga medicaginis, assembly GCF_052658925.1. NCBI lineage: Bacteria > Pseudomonadati > Pseudomonadota > Alphaproteobacteria > Hyphomicrobiales > Methylobacteriaceae > Microvirga > Microvirga medicaginis. The sequence continues at coordinate 76,250 of NZ_JBQWEL010000022.1, forward strand.
GTATCGATATTCCCGACCACGCCCCCCACGTTCTTGTGGTCGACGACGACCGGCGCCTGCGCGACCTCCTGACCCGGTTCCTGGCTGAGAACGGCTATCGCGTGACGGCGGCGGCCAGCGCCGCGGAAGCCCGGTCCAAGACCGAGAGCTTCTTATTCGATGCCCTCGTGCTCGACGTGATGATGCCCGGCGAGTCCGGTTTCGATTATGCGCGCAGCATCCGGACAACCTCGCAGGTGCCGATCCTGATGCTCACGGCCCGGTCCGATACCTCCGACCGTGTCACCGGCCTCGAGATCGGCGCGGACGATTACCTGCCCAAGCCCTTCGAGCCGCGCGAGCTGCTTTTGCGCCTCGGCAACATCCTCAAGCGCGCCCTGCCTGCGGCGGGTGCGCCGCGCGACGATGTGCCAGACGTCATTTATTTCGGTCCTTTCTCGTACCGCTTCGATCGTGGCGAGCTGCGGCGCGGTGATGACATCGTGCGCATCACCGAGCGCGAGCGCGAGATCCTGACGATCTTGGGATCAGCAACCGGCGACAACGTTCCGCGCGAGGCGCTGGCCGGCAACGGCGCTGCCGCGAACGAGCGCACGGTCGATGTGCAGATCAACCGCCTGCGCCGCAAGATCGAGGGTGATCCGGCCAATCCGATCTTCCTGCAGACCGTGCGCGGCATCGGCTATCGCCTCGTGATCGATCGATGAAGATTGGTGCGGCCCTCCATTACACGCCGCTCGATCGCGCGGCACGCTGGTTCGGCCGGTTTCTGCCGAAGGGGCTTTATGCGCGCGCGCTCATCATCATCATCGCACCGGTGATCCTCCTGCAATCCGTTGTCGCTTACGTCTTCATGGAGCGGCATTACGAGCTGGTGACGCGCCGCCTCTCCTCGGCCGTCACAGCGGATATCGCAGCCCTCATTCAGATCTACGAAAGCTATCCGCAGGACAAGGAAGCAACGACGCTCACGCGCATCGCATCCGACAGCCTGCAGCTCGACGTGGACATCCTGCACAACACCGACCTGCCGCCACCCGGCCCGAAGCCGTTCTTCTCCATTCTGGACGAGACCCTCTCCAACGAACTGCGCCGCCAAATTGACCGCCCCTATTGGCTCGATACCGTCGGACGCTCGAATTACGTCGAAATCCGCATCAAGCTCAACCAGAACACCGTCATGCGGGTGCTCGCGCGGCGCAGCCAGGCCTATGCGTCGAACTCGCACATCTTCCTCGTGTGGATGGGCGGCTCGTCCTTCGTGCTGCTCGGCATCGCCATCCTGTTCCTGCGCAATCAGATCAGACCGATCCTGCGCCTTGCAGAAGCGGCGGAAGCGCTCGGCATGGGACGTGAGATCGAGTTCCGCCCGCGCGGCGCACGCGAGGTGCGCCAAGCCGGATACTCCTTCCTTGAGATGAAGCGGCGCATCGAACGCAACATCGAACAGCGCACGACGATGCTCAACGGCGTCAGCCACGATCTGCGAACGATCCTCACCCGCTTCAAGCTATCGCTTGCACTCATGCAGCAAACGCCCGAGGTCGAGGACCTCAAACGCGATATCGACGAGATGAGCCGCATGCTCGAGGGTTATCTTGCCTTTGCGCGCGGCGAAGGAGGTGATGCAGGCGAGCAGTCCAGCGAGACGGATCTGCGCCAGCTTCTCGAAGAGGCGCAATCCGATGCCGAGCGCCAAGGTCATGTGACTGAACTCGATATCATCGGCGATCCGATCATCACCGTTCGCCCCGATGCCTTCCGCCGCCTTCTCTTCAATCTCGTCTCCAATGCCGCACGCCACGGCGGGCGGATTGCGATCACCGCCAATCACGAAACGCGCTGGCTTATTCTGCATGTGGACGATGATGGTCCGGGCATTCCACCCGACATGCGCGAGGAAGTCTTCAAGCCCTTCGTTCGTCTCGACGAAGCGCGCAACCAGGACGAAGGCGGCTCAGGCCTGGGCCTTGCGATTGCGCGCGACATCGCCCGCTCTCATGGCGGCGATATCACGCTTGGCGACAGCCCTCTGGGAGGTCTGCGGGCGACGGTTCGGCTTCCTGCTTGATGTCGCTCACATGTCATGGCCGGGCTTGTTCCGGCCATCTCGATTGGGAAAGCCCCCACCTCTCATAAACGAGATCACCGGCACAAGGCCGGTGATGACGTGGAGCCAAATTCTGAACCCGATTCCGGGTTCTGCTGCCCAGCCCCGGATGAGGCTTCCTCAATACAGCCGCCCACCCACCGGCACGTCCTTATCTGGCCGAACGAGCATCACATCGCCGTTCGCATCAGGCACGCCCAGCGTCAGAACCTCCGATATGAAAGGCCCGATCTGACGCGGCGGGAAATTGACCACGGCGAGCACCAGCGAGCCTACGAGCTCCTCGAGCGTGTGGTTCACCGTGATCTGCGCGGACGAGCGCCTGGTGCCGATCTCGGGCCCGAAATCGATCGTGAGCTTGAAGGCAGGCTTGCGGGCCTGCGGAAACGGCTCCGCAGCGACGATGCGGCCGACGCGAATATCGACTTTCAGAAAATCGTCGAACGTGATCGTCGGCGTCAGCGATTGTGCCTGGTCCATGGTGCCCCCGTTTTCGATTAGATCGCTGCTGCAGGATTGTCCGCATCGCCCTCGCCTGCTTCGCGCCGCTCACGACGCACCGGGCGGCGACCTTCCATGAGCGCCCGCCCGAGAGCACGCAACGGCGCTGTGAGGCGACGCAGATCGTCGGCTCCCTCCAGCACGCGCTCGCCACGCCGTAATTCGCGGTCGAGACGCGCCATGGTCTTTGCGAGAGCCGTATCGTCGTCCTCGAGCCATGTGCGCATCGTATTGGCGTAAACGAGCACCGCACCCTGGAGCTTCAGGGTGCCGAGCGGCCCCTCCGTATCGATGCCGGCGGCCGCCAGCATGAAGCGCATGGAGTTGACGGTCACCTGATGGAGCGCGGCAAGGGAAAGCGGATCGTATTGAAGATCGCGATTGATCCGCCGGAGCGCCGGCTTGTAGGGCTCCAGCGCATCGAAGCGGCGCATGATGACATCGAAGACACGTTCTCGCGCGGGCTCTCCGGCAAGATCGTCCGTCGTCTCCTTCAGCACCTTGCGATCAATTTGGCGCGAGAAGCCGCCAAGGACCGCCCCCTTGGAAGGGAAAAGGTCGCGGAATTCCGCGAGCGACACACCTGCTTCCCGCGCGATATCGGTGATCTCGATCTCGCTCCAGGCGCGCGCGGCGGCGAGACTCATCAAGGCATCGACGATGGACTTGCGCTTATCGACCGGGGCATCCGTCGTCATGGCACTCTCCTGAACATTCAATCTGCCGATTGATCTAGGCGCTTTCCCCGATCTGTCAGCCCGCGAGTTCCTCCGCCCGGCGCTTCGCCGCAGCCACGGCCTCGCGCATGAGGCCTTTAAGGCCGTCGGGATCGCGCGTGAGCACTTCAAGCGCCGCGGCCGTCGTGCCGCCGGGTGAGGTCACGTTCTGACGCAGCGTTGCGGGAGGCAGGTCGCTCTGGAACAGAAGCTCACCCGCCCCGGTCACCGTGGCGCGTGCAAGGCGCTGCGCGAGATCGGGCGGCAGGCCGGCCGCAGCGCCCGCTTCCGCCAGGCACTCGACGAGATGGAACACATAAGCCGGGCCTGAACCGGACAAGGCGGTCACGGCATCGACCAGATCCTCGGAGGGCAGCCATTCGACGATGCCGTTGCTGGACAACAATGCGTCGGCCATGAGGCGCTGCTCCTCGCTCACTTCCGCATTGGTGGCCGCCCCCGTCGCGCCTCGCCCGATGCTGGCGGGCAGGTTCGGCATGGCGCGCACGATGGCGGAAGCAGCGGGGAGTCGTGCCTTCAGATTCCCGATCGTCTTGCCCGCGAGAATGGAAATGATGAGCGTCTGGGGCCCAAGATAAGTGTTGAGCGCAGGTGCGGCGTCTTCCAGCATCTGCGGCTTGATGGCGAGCACGAGCACATCGGCCGGCGACGGATTGGCGGGGTTGAGCGCAATGCCCTTTTCTGAGCAGAAGCGCGTCATCTCTTCCGAGGGGCGCGGATCGATGACCGTCACGCCGGAAGCCTTCATGCCGACTTTAAGCCAGCCCTCCAACATGGAGCCGCCCATCTTGCCGGCACCGACAAGAATGAGGGACGAAGGCAGGTGCTGAGCATGAGCGGGCATAGGACATCTTCCGGCATGTGAATGAAGCGAAGGCCGCTACTATTCACAAGGCGCCTTGCCCTGTCGAGGCCGGTCTATCGTTTAAGGTTTAAGCCTCGCCTTCGGTCTCGAACAGAACACTGTCGAGAGCTTCGCGCGCGGATTTGCCGGCCCAGATCACGAACTGGAAGGCCTGGAAATATCGTTCGCAGGCTTCCACCGCCACGCGCAGCATGGTCTCGCACTGGCCCTGCGTCGGGTCCGCGCCGCCTGCCAGCAGCAGGGAGTGGCGGAACATCACCACGTTTTCCGTGCTCCACAGATCGAAATGACCGACCCAGAGCTGCTCGTTGATGAAGGAGATGAGCTGCAGCACATCCTGACGCCGGCGCTCCGGCACCTTCAGGTCGAAGGCGCAGGCAACGTGGAGCGCCTCCACATCTTCGATCCAGGTGAAGGCGATATCGTAATCGGCCCAGCGCCCGGCGACGGAGACCGACATTTCATCGGCATCCGCACGATCGAAAATCCAATGACGCAGGGAAGCAAGCCGCTCGACTACGTCAAGGGGATGTTCCAGGCGATCGATTTCGATGTGATGCTGAGACATGGCGATCCAAAAGACTTGAACACCTGAATTATGGTAAACACAATCAGGCAATATCATTGCGTCAATTCGAGCAATATTTGAGAAGACTTTCCTGAATACATAAAATTACTCAGGATTCCTGTCACGTCAGGCCCGAATCAGCTCATGAATCACAGTCTTAGATTTTGCCCCCCGTCACAATGCGCCTTCCAGACCTGTCCACAACAGGAGGGATGCGCCTGAAGCAGGGGTGTCCTACCCCTAAAGGTTAGGGGTGGATGAGCTGGCAGCGCCGGGCTGGGCGAGTTTTTCTTCCAAAACCTTGAGGCGGGCCTCCAAGCGCTCATTCTCTGCGCGGGCGGCGAGCACCATCTCGCGCAACACCTCCACCTCCTCGCGGGTAGCGACATCCATGTCCTTGATCAGGCGCTCGAACTGGCTGCGGACCACGGTTTCGACCTCTCGCCGGACACCCTGCGCGGCGCCTGCGGCATCGGTGGCCAGACGGGCGAGTTCATCGAAAATCCGGTTGGAGGATTGAGTCATGATTGAAAGTCCACACCATTCGAGAGGCTTATGAGCCCGGGAAAGCCAGATGTGGGCACATTTGGGGCAAACTGCAACAGGGTTGACGATCCATGCCCACAAGGTCCAATGGCGAACCGTTTATCGAAGGCCTGCCATGCCTCTGTCATTTCCCATTCTCGATCCCGTCGCCTTCACCATCGGCCCCTTCGCGATCCGCTGGTATGCGCTTGCCTATGTGGCGGGCCTTCTCGGCGGCTGGTTCTATGCCAAGCGTCTCGCAGCCCGGGCCGACCTCTGGGGCTCTTCACGCCAGCCGAAGCCCATGGAGATCGACGATCTCATCGTCTGGGTGGCGCTGGGCGTCGTCCTCGGCGGTCGCACGGGCTATGTGCTGTTCTATAACCTTGGCGCCTATCTCCAGAACCCGCTCGAAATGTTCGCCATCTGGCGCGGCGGCATGTCGTTCCATGGGGGCTTCCTCGGCGCGGTGCTCGCCCTCGTGCTCTTTGCCCGCTCACGCGGGCTCAATGCCCTGGCGCTGCTCGACATGGCTGCCGTGGTAACGCCCATCGGCCTTTTCTTCGGGCGCATCGCCAATTTCATCAACGGCGAATTGTGGGGCCGCCCTGCTCCTGATTTCCCCTATGCCGTGGTGTTTCCCCATGCCGGCCCCGAACCCCGGCATCCGAGCCAGCTCTATGAAGCGCTCGGCGAGGGCCTGATCCTGTTCATCGTCATGGCGATTGCTGCCCGCAGGTTCGGCTTCAAGCGTCCGGGGCTCCTCGGCGGCATCTTCGTGCTGGGTTACGCCATTGCCCGCATCGTCTGCGAATTCTTCCGCGAGCCCGATGCACAGCTCGGCTTCCTCTTCGGTTCGTCCATTCAGGGCCTGGGAGGCGGCATCACCATGGGCATGCTGCTTTCCGTGCCGATGGCGGTTGTCGGCGTGGCCTTCATCGTCATGGCTGTCCGCGGCTACACCCGGCCGACGAAGTCCGTCGAAGCTGCATGAAATCGCTCGGCCAACATATGCGCGAGCTGATCGCCCTCGAGGGGCCGATCACGGTCGAGCGCTACATGAGCCTGTGCCTGCAGCATTATTATGCCACGCGCGACCCGCTGGGATCGGCTGGCGATTTCACCACGGCGCCGGAGATCAGCCAGATGTTTGGCGAGCTGATCGGCCTCTGGATGCTGGAGGCGTGGAGTGCCATGGGCCAGCCCGATCCCGTCCATCTCGTCGAGCTCGGACCCGGACGCGGCACGCTGATGGCGGATTTGCTGCGTGCCACGAAGCTGCTGCCGGGTTTCGGAAGCGCCGCGCAAGTGCATCTCGTGGAAACGAGCCCCGTCCTGAGGCAGCGGCAGCAGGCGACGCTCGCTTCATCGAACCTGCCCATCCACTGGCACGAACGGCTGGAGGAGATGCCCGAAGGCCCGATGCTCCTCATTGCGAATGAGTTCTTCGATGCGCTCCCCATCCGCCAGTTCCTGGCTACGGAGCGCGGCTGGTGCGAGCGCCTCGTCGGGCTTGAGAACGATCACTTGGTCTTCGGCCTGCGCGCCGAGACCGAACAAGCGATCGGCAAGCCGCTGCGCATCGGCGACGTGCTCGAATGGCCGGCCCTGTCCATCGACATCATGCAGGATCTCTCCCGCAGGCTCGCGCGCGATCAGGGCACGGCGCTCATCATTGATTACGGCTATTGGGGTCCTGCCTTCGGCGATACGCTGCAAGCCTTGAGGCAGCACACCCATGTCGATCCGCTGGAAGAACCGGGCGAAGCCGACCTGACGACCCATGTGGATTTTCACCGGCTGGCGCAAGCCGCCTCTTCGCATGGCCTCCAGGTGCATGGCCTCAGCACTCAAGGAGATTTCCTTCAGGCGCTCGGCATCAATGCACGCGCATCGTCGCTGAAAAAGCGCGCCACGCCGGCTCAAGCCATCGCCATCGATGCGGCCCTCTCTCGCCTGACGGAGCGCGGCGAGAAAGGCATGGGAGAGCTCTTTAAGGTTTTGGCCGTTACCCATAAGAGCCTTCAAGCCGTTCCTGGACTGCCGCCACTGTCTTCAGTTTCTTAAAGTTTCTGCACCATGTTCATCCAAGCCCCTTCCCTTTCCGCGCTTCCCAACATCCGCCACGCATTCTTCACGCGCCAGGGCGGCGTGTCGGAGGGCATCTATGCTTCCCTCAACGGGGGCATCGGCTCGTCGGACGAGCCTGATCGTGTGAAGGAAAACCGCCGCCGCATGGCGGACACGCTGAACGTGGCATCCGATGCGCTGATCAGCGTGTATCAGGTGCATTCGCCCGACGCGGTGCGCGTGGAAGGCCCTTGGGGGCCTGAGCGTCCGAAAGCCGACGCCATGGTGACGAAGGTGCCGGGATTGGCGCTTGCCATCACCACGGCGGATTGCGGCCCCGTGCTGTTTGCCGACGCGCGAAGCGGCGTGATCGGCGCGGCTCATGCAGGCTGGCGCGGAGCGGTGACGGGAGTTCTCGAATCCACTATCGACGCCATGGAGAGGCTCGGCGCAGAGCGTAAGCGGATCGTCGCGGTGCTCGGCCCCACGATCAGCCAAGAGGCTTATGAGGTCGGGCCGGAATTCGTGCAGCGTTTTGCGCAAGAAGCGCCTGGACATGAACGCTTCTTCCGCCCCTCTGACAAGCCGGATCACGCGATGTTCGATCTGCCGGGCTTCATCGGCGCGCGCTTGAACGCAGCCGGGATCGGCGGCTTCACCAATCTGGGCTTATGCACCTATTCCGACGAGGAGCGGTTCTTCAGCTATCGCCGCACCACGCATCGCAGGGAGCCCGATTACGGCCGCCTGATCTCGGCGATCACGCTCACTCCCTGATGCCGGCCACATCCGGCGTTTCCCAGGCGAGATGCTGGCCGCCGTCGACGGCGATCATCTGGCCTGTCACGCTGCGCGCCTCTGCGAGATAAACGACAGCGTCCGCAATTTCCTCGGGCGTGCCACCACGACCGAGGAGCACGGCGCTCGCCTGCTTGGCGAAATCCCCATCCCCCTGACGCTCATTGGCAAGCGTCGGACCGGGTCCGATGGCGTTCACGCGGATGCGGGGTGCAAGCGCCTGCGCCATCGTCTGCGTGGCGGTGAACAGGGCGGCCTTCGTCAGCGTGTAGGAGAAGAATTGCGGCGTCAGCTTCCAGACCCGTTGATCGACGATATTGACAATGGAGCCTTGCGTGTCGGGCGGCAATTGCCGCGCGAAATCACGCGCAAGGAAGGCAGGTGCGCGAAGATTCACGGCGAAGTGCCGATCCCATCGATCCGGCGAGAGGGTTTCGACCTCATCGGGCTCGAATTCCGAGGCATTGTTCACGAGAAGGGTCAGCGGAGAGCCGAGCGCCTTCACGGCATCGTCGATCAAGCGATCGACGGCTGAAGCATCCGCGAGATCGCCCTGCACCACGGCAGCGGTTCCTCCTGCCGATCCTATTCGTGCTGCAATCTCGTCGGCCACATCGGTTGACCTCCGGCAGTGGATGGCAACGCCATAACCTTCCCGCGCGAGGCGCTCGACAATGCTCCGGCCGATTCTCTGCGCACCGCCTGTGACGAGGACATTCTTAATCATTATTCACCTCTTGAAACGGTAGGACGTAGCGTTAGTTGAGGTCATTGCCTAGAAAATGACATTTTTCGGCTGCCGCCGTGAACAAACAGCCTAGTTGTACGTTGTGGAGTCCAGCGAGGCCATAAGGGGAAGCTCAAATTCAACGCCACATTGCTGCCACAGTACCTTTGGGTCTCTGTGGTTGTCATGTCACAGCCCTCGTCCGGTTGTCGCTCTATAAACGGATAGTGCTCAGTTCGGTCCAGGAGATCCCTGGTTCGAGCGGGGCATGACATCGATTAAGGAAAGAGAAACCATGAAGAAGATTCTTCTCGCTAGCGTCGCTCTCTTCGGCTTCGCCGGTGCTGCG
>NZ_JBQWEL010000023.1:0-83349 GCF_052658925.1 Microvirga medicaginis
CATGATGACGTATATGCCGCCGAATTCCCGCCTCAGATAGGAGGATAAGGATTGTAGGTACCTATGATCGCCGTGGAATGGCAGGAAGGTCGCGTGAGAGCCGGGATCGTGCTGAGTGGAAAAGGCTCTCTATCCAGTTGAACTCAACGCACTCGCAATCACTATGATGGTTGCGCGGCTCGCGGTCCTTTCCACAGTTATCATTACGATTGCTTTAGACGGCATCTCAGAATGTTATTGAGCGATGAGCCATCCCTGGACCGCACAATGCTGAACATCTCCATGCCCGAAGCTCCGCCCGTTGCGATCGATGAGCTGGAACACCGGATTTTGATCGAAGAGGGCCGTCTCTTCGCCAAGATCTGGATGGCGGACGCTCCTGAAGCGGGTCAACTCGCACCGATCCTGCTGTTCCACGATTCTCTCGGCTGCGTCGAGCTATGGCGCAGTTTTCCCAAACATCTCGCCGCAACGACGAGGCGTCGCGTCATTGCCTATGACCGCCTCGGCTTTGGCCGCTCCGATCCCTATCCGGGAAGGTTGGGATCCGATTTCATCGCGTGGGAAGCGCAGCACGTTGTTCCGCAATTGTGCGAGCAGCTTGGGATTACAGACTTCGTCGCCTGCGGACATAGTGTTGGCGGAGGCATGGCCGTCGAGACGGCAGCTCATTTACCACATCGGTGTCGAGCGCTCATGACAATCGCAGCCCAGGCCTTTGTCGAAGACAGAACCCTCGAAGGAATCCGCATTGCACAACGCAGTTTCGAGGATCCCGCCAATCTCGCGAAGTTAGCGAATTATCATGGCGGCAAGGCCGAATGGGCTGTCAGCGCCTGGATTGACACGTGGCTCGCGCCTGAATTTTCGCACTGGAATCTGGATGTTGCTCTTGCGGCGATCCGCTGTCCCGTACTGGCTATTCATGGCGAGGTGGATGAGTACGGAACAAACGAGCACCCCAAACGCATTGCTGCAGGACGTGGGACGGCTCATATCCTTCCGAATACCGGACACGTGCCGCATCGGGAGCGGGAGCGGCTCCTTATCAAGGTGATCCACCAGTTTCTTAACCGAATTGATACGCTCTCCCAATGATTTGCTTATCACTATAGCGATCTTTTTGGATGCCAATCCACGGGAACACGAAGTCTCACAAGACCGACGAAACCGACTGTCCTTTTATGCTGACAACAATGTCGCCGAGCCTGATCCGGAAGGGATCTTGTGTGTGTAGCAGTTAGCTGTGATGGAGCCATCTGCACCAATCCCTCTGCGGGACGGCGACCTGCTTACGATGGTCATCAAGCATGCTCGATCGAGACATGCATCTCACGAGACGGGGGCGTTTCATTACTGATTGCCGGCATCGTGAAGATGCCGGCAATGCCAGCGCATTCGTCCTGTGCGGCTCCGCCTTCAGGAGGTGTTCCTACTGATCAGGTTGGAGCGCGTCTTTCGTCCAGCCCTAACTCGCTGCCTTCTTGACAAATCGCTCATCGAAGGTTGCTGTAAGATCGACTTTGGCATCCTTCAATTCAGGATCGAGCGTCTTCAGCATGTCCATGACACTTGCCATACCATCAGGCGGTACGATGCCGGTACGAGAATAGCTTTCCAGCGAGTTCTGAACCGCCTTGATGTAAAGAGGCTTGTCGCCGAGGTGATATTCGGGCGGCACCGTATCGGCGACATCCTCCGGCTTGGCTGTTTGGAGCCATTTGAGCGACTTCATGAAAGCATTGACGAGGCGCTGTGTTGTCACCGGGTTGGTGTCGATGAAGTCCTTCTTGGTATAGAGCGTCGCGGCCGGGTTCGAGCCGCCGAAGAGCGCCCGTGTGCCCGCCTTCGTGCGGGTATCGATCAGAATAGTGATATCCCCGTCCGATTCCAACTTGGCGATCACAGGATCGAGATGCGAGATCACATCGATTTCGCCCTTCTGCATGGCGGCAACGGCACTTGCACCTGATCCAATGCCGATGAAGGCGGCATCCGTCGGCTTCAAACCAGCCTTGACCATCGCGTATTGCGCGGTCAGAGCCGTGGAGGAGCCCGGTGCCGTCACGCCGATCTTGAGGCCTTTGAAATCGGCTGCGGACTTGATCTGTCCTGCTTTGTCTTTCTTGACCGCGATCACAATGGCCGGGAAACGGCCGAGCTCGGTGATGGCACGGACATCCTGGCCCTTCGCCTGCATGCGGATCGTGTGCTCATAAGCACCGGTCACCACATCGACGGAGCCGCCGATGAGGGCCTGGAGCGACTTGGCGCCGCCGCCGAAATCGTTGATCTCGACATCAAGCCCCTCTTCCTTGAAGAAGCCCTTCCGTTCCGCGATCGTCAGCGGCAGGTAATAGAGCAGGGGCTTGCCACCCACACCCAGGGTGACCTTGCTCTTCTCGGGCTTCTCCTGCGCGAAGGCACTCGGGCTGAGGCCTGCAGTCAGCGCAGCCGCGCCCGCTCCGATGAGAAATGTACGGCGTTCCATCCTGATCTCCCTGCTTGGATGCAGTTTGTGGAAGCGAAGGATTCCCTAACCCTGCGCGTTTGTCGATGGGGCAGGACGCCAGACCAGGAGTCGCTTTTCAATCAGGGTCACAAAGGCGTCAATGAAAATGACGAAGATCGAAAGGATCACCATTCCTGCGAAGACACCGGTCACGTCAAAAACGCTCTCTGCCTCGTGGATCTTGTAGCCGAGGCCTGCCGAGGAGCCGAGATATTCGCCCACCACCGCGCCGACGAGAGCAAACCCCACGGAGGTGTGCAAAGACGAGAACATCCAAGTCAGCGCCGCCGGCCAATAGACGTGCCGCAGCAGCTGGCGCTCGTTCATGCCGAGCATGCGCGCATTGGCCAGCACCACCGGGCTCACCTCGCGCACGCCCTGGTACACGTTGAAGAACACGATGAAGAAGACCAGGGTGAAGCCGAGGGCCACCTTGGACCAGATGCCCAAGCCGAACCAAAGGGCGAAAATGGGCGCGAGCACCACGCGCGGCAGAGCATTTGCGGCTTTGATGTAGGGATCAAACACAGCGGCCAGCAGTTCGCGCCGGGCGAACAGGAATCCGAACAGGATGCCGCCTCCGGCTCCAAAGGCGAACGCGAGAATCGTCTCCAGCAGCGTGATCCAGAGGTGTCCCCAGATCTCCGTGGAGGTGAATTCTTTCCAGACCCGTGCCAGCACATCGGCCGGCGTCGAGAAGAAGAACTGCGTCTGCTTGGTCGGCGCGAGGATAGGATAGGCGGTCAGGACATGCCAGAGGAGCAAAAAACCAAGGCCGACCGCGACTTGGAGCAGGATCAATTTCACCCGGTTCATGCGGAGGCTCCCTCCCCCTGCGCATAGGCCTTCTGCACCTCGGCGCGAAGGCTTGCCCAAATTTCCTTGTGAATGCGATGAAAGTCCGATTCGAGCCGGATCTCGGCGATGTCTCGTGGGCGCGGCAATGTGACGGGGAAGTCGCCGATGATGCGTGCGGCCGGGCCGGCCGACATCACCACCACCCGATCCGCGAGGGCTATCGCCTCTTCCAGGTCGTGCGTGACGAAGAGCACTGCCTTGCGATTGGCCGCCCAGAGATCCAGGAGCAGGTTGCCCATGATCTGCCGGGTCTGTGCATCGAGCGGCCCAAAAGGCTCGTCCATCAGAAGGATTTCGGGGTCGCGGATCAGCATCTGCGCCAGTGCGACCCGCTTTCTCTGCCCGCCCGAAAGCATATGAGGGTAGCGATCGAGGAAGGCGGCCAGGCCAACCCGACGCAGCCACTCGCGCGCCTTCGCCTCGGCCCCAATTCGGGAAATACCCTTGGGCTCCAAGGCAACAGCAACATTCTGAAGCGCCGTCTTCCACGGCATCAGCGCGTCCTGCTGGAAGAGATAGCCTGCCCGGGCGTTGAGGCCCGATAACGGCGCACCGAAGATCTCGACGTGACCGCTGGACGGCTTGAGCAGCCCCGCAGCCGCGTTGAGCAGGGTGGATTTGCCACAGCCGGTCGGCCCGACAATCGCAATGAATTCACCCGGTGCTGCTGCGAGGTCGATGTCTCGCACGGCTGTGTAGCCGCTCACCTTCGGACCGAAAGTGATGGCAATGTTGCGGAGCGAAACGGCTGGTGCAGTCGGTGATATTGGCATCGGGCTTGGGCATTTCCCGCGCCTGTCAGCGGCGCTTGACGCCATCCTAGAGGTCCACACCCCAATGGCAAGAGGGCCAAGCCTGGGGTTCGCCCCATGAATGAAGCCGGTTTCATCCTGGGTCGCTTGGCGGTCGTCGGGAATCGCTCCAGTATCGAGGCGAAAACACCGCGACGATCTTTTGTATCGGCGAGGCCCCTCCGGTGAGGCCGGCAATGACAGGGGAGAGGATGATGTCGATCAGTCAGAATGTCTTCGCCTCGGCCCTCGTCTGCACCGGGCCGCATCCGGATTTGCCGGACGAGCATCGGATCTTTGGGTCTTTCATCGGAAGCTGGGATCTCGTTGTCACCTGGTATGCGGAGGACGGCAGCATCCGGCGACAGGAAAACGGCGAATGGCACTTTGCCTGGGTGCTGGAAGGGCGCGCCGTTCAGGATGTCTGGATCGTGCCGCCGCGCGCCGAGCGCCAGAGCCATCCCGACCTTTACGAATACGGCACCAGCCTGCGGTTCTTCGACCCTGCACTAGGTGCCTGGCGCTCGACATGGATCGGACCCTGCCAGCGGGCGGTTCATGTGTTTGTCGCGCGCAAGACCGGCAGGAAGGTCGTACTGGAGACGACTTTGGAGGACGGTCAGCGTATGCAGTGGACCTTCTCGGACGTGACCGATACGAGCTTCGTCTGGAGCAATTGTCGTGAGACCGAGTCAGGCTGGGTCCTGACCCAGGATTTTCAGGCGCGCCGCCGGACAGATCCGTGAGGCGGGTGGACTCTTCTCAGCTGAGGGACCTGATCGACCTCGCCACCTGCTGAAGCATCTCAAACGCTTTGAACCGTTTCTCGTGCCAACCGGCCGATGCCGGATTGGGCTGATAGGTCTCACCCAGCTCCGACATGGACGACATGGCTTCTGCGATATTGGGATAGCGACCCGATGCAACGGCTCCGAGCATGGCGGATCCCAGGAGCACGGGCTCCTGCGAGGTCGGGGCGGCAACGACTTTTCCCGTCGTGTCGGCGAGAAGCTGCCGCACAAGCGCGCTTTGGCCCGCGCCGCCGCTGACCACGATCGTGTCGATCTGCACGTTTTTCTCATGCTGCGCCTGCACGATCTGCCGTGCTCCGTAGCCCAGTCCGCAGAGACCGGCCAGGTAGAGCGCCACGAGGTTGTCGAGGCCCGTTTCCATGCCAAGCCCGGCAATTACCCCGCGCGCATCGGGATCGGCGAACGGGGCACGATTGCCGAGGAATTCGGGAACGACATGCAGGTCGCCGATGAGATCAGGCGCTGCGGAAGCGCCGCCACGCTTCTCGGCTTCCATCGACAGCCATTGGCTGAGGCTGACGCCATTGTCGCGGGCCACTTTCGCTGCCTGTTCGGAGACGGGATGCATCCGCACCAGATGATCGATGGCAGCGCCCGCCGCCGATTGGCCGCCTTCGTTGAGCCACAGGCCGGGCACCATGGCGGAATGATAGGGCCCCCATACACCCTGGACGAAGGCAGGCTCCGCCGTCGTCGACATCGTGCAGGCGGAGGTGCCGAACACATAAGCCATGCGGGTGAGGACGCTGCCGACATCGCCGCGCGCGCCGACCGTTCCCACGCCGCCGGCATGGGCATCGATCAGTCCGGCCGCAACGGGGGTTCCAGGCCCCAGACCCAGATCGACCGCCGCCTGCGGGGTCAGGCCGCCGAGCGGGGTGCCGCCCGGAACGATCTCGGTACCGATGCGGCGGAAGGCTTCATCGGCCAGAACGCCAAGCCCCACCTTTCTGAAATAGCCCGCGTCCCAACGCTTCTCATGCGCAAGATAAGTCCATTTGCATGTCACCGTGCAGACGGAGCGCGCGAGATTTCCCGTGGCTTTCCAGGTGAGGAAATCGGCCAGATCCATGAACTGCCATGCCGCCGCAAAGGTCTCGGGCATGTTCTCGGCCAGCCACAATAGCTTGGGTGTCTCCATTTCGGGCGAGATGGCGCCGCCAACGTAGTTGAGGACTGTTTCTCCTGTGCTGTTGATCCGGCGTGCCTGCTCCGTCGCACGATGGTCCATCCAGACGATGATGTTGCGTTCGGGATCGCCGGATGGGCCGACAGGCAGGGACTGGCCGCTTTGTCCCAATACGACCAGAGAGCAGGTCGCGTCGAAGCCGATGCCAGCAATGGACTTCGGAGGAATGCCGGCATGGAGCACGGCCTCGCGCACGCACGCGCAGACCGCACGCCAGATATCATTGCTCGACTGCTCCACAATGCCGCCGGCCTCGTGCCACAGCCCGATATCGGCCTTGGCCGAGGCCAGCAGAGCTCCATGCTCGTCGAAGACACCGGCGCGCGCGCTGCCGGTGCCGACGTCGATGCCGAGAAAGTGGTTTGCCATGACTGTCAAATATCCAAATGTGTCCAGAGGAGTTGGCGGCGCCAGCGGCGCATCCGACACGTCTTACAAATCGTTGCTCTGCGGCAGGATGACGAGGTCGCGAATGGTGACGTTTCGCGGTCTCGTCAGCATGAACAGGACGGCTTCGGCGACCTCCGTGGGTTGCATCAGGCCTCCCGCCGCCAGTTCTTCATCGAGCTTCTCCTTGGGCCAGTCTTTGATCAGGGCTGTGACTACGGGGCCTGGAGCAACGGCGCCGACGCGCAGCCCGTATTTCGAGACCTGCCGCCGCACGGTATGCACAAAGGCCTGCACGGCGTGCTTGGAGGCCGTGTAGATCGGCTCCCAGACGACGGGGACGAGACCGGCAATCGAACTGGTGACGATGATGTCGCCGGTCTTGCGCTCCACCATGTGCGGCAGCACGGCGTGAACAGACCGGAAGACGGCGTTGATGTTGAGGTTCAGCATGCGGTCCCAGGCATCGGGATCGCCTTCCAGAATATCGCCGCCGATATAGGAGCCTGCATTCGCGTGGAAAATATCGAGCTGCCCGGCGCGATCCAGGATCTGCGGCATCATCCGGGCGATGCTCTCCGGATCGGTCACATCCACCCGCAAGGGAATCGCCTGCGAGCCGAGATCCGCGCAGACGGTTTTCAATGCCTCCTCATCGCGGTCGACAAGCACGACGCGCGCGCCCTCGGAAAGCAGAATCTTGGCGCATTCGAGACCAATGCCAGAGGCCGCCCCGGTGATCGCGGCGACTCTTCCAGATAGCTTTTCGCCCATGGCTTTTCCTCTTAGTTCGATTGGCTCAGGCCCGGCCATGGGAAACGCGCGAGCGGCGTGCCAGCGAGTCGACAATGACGGCGATGGCAAGCACGGCGCCGGTAATCATGTACCGAAGCGATGACGAGAGATCGAGCAGCGTCAGACCGCTGGCGATTGATTGGATGACGATGATGCCGAGCAGGGCGGAATAGGCGCTGCCGCGCCCGCCGAACAGGCTTGTTCCGCCGATGACGGCGGCTGCGATGGCGTTGAGATTGACGTCGCCGGTGCCTGCCTGCTGACTGGCGGAGGCTAGGCGCGCGGCGGACAGAATGCCGCCAGTGGCCGCCAGTGCAGAGCACAGCATGAAGGCCGTCGTATAGATGAATCGGACATTGATGCCGGCCCGGCGTGCAGCCTCACGATTACCGCCGACCGCGACCATCGAGCGGCCCCACTTGGTCCGCGTCAGCGCGTAGTTCATCGCCGCCACGAGGCCAACGAAGAGACCGAACATCCAGGGGATGCCGCGGTCGAGATTGAGGTAATAAACAATGAATTCCAGAATGACCGTGAGAATCACAGCGCGCACGATGAGCCTGCCCAGCGGATGCGAGGACAGTCCTGCTGCGCGCCGGCGAGCCGCGGTGCGGTATTCGAGCACGAGGAGTACGATGCCGGGGAGCAATGCAAGGATGTATGAGATCGCATCGGGCATGACGAGCAGCTGGCCGAAATTGACCAGAGGCGACTCGTAGGGGAGGTTGATCGAACCGGTCGAGCCGAGGAGGTAGAGCTGCAGGCCGAGTACGGAGAGCAGGCCGGCCAGCGTCGATACGAAGCTCGGCATACCGAAGCGGTTGAACAAAAATGCATAGATTGAGCCGATCAGCGCTCCGAAGGCGAGAGCGGCCATGATTGCGACCGCGACCGGCCAGCCCTGGTTCACCCACAGCACGCCTACCAACGCGGATGCGAAACCGCTCACTGATCCGACCGAAAGGTCGATCTCGCCCACGATCAGAATGCAGACGATGCCGAGCGCGATGACGCCGACGGTCGAGCAGTCGAACAGAAGATTGACGAGGTTGTTCGGCGCCAGGAAAACCGGGTTGAGGCTCTGGAACACCGTCCAAATGATCGCCAGGCCAACCACGACGGGAAGCGAGCCGAGATCGCCCGAACGGACTCGGTCCAGGAAGGCCCGGATCGTGTCGCCAATCCCTTCGGCGTGCTTAACGCGCTCGTCTCTGCGATCGAGCATCGTGGCAGCCTGCGTGTCCTGATCCACGCTCTTGGTCATCGACGCGTCTCCGGTGCTTGGGTGTGCTGATCATGGATCTGCCCGCTCTGGGCAGGGCGCCGGCCGGCACGGCGTGAAACCGAATTGTCGACCGCGCCGGTGATGGCGCTGACCAGCTCCTGATTGGAGGCGTCTGGAGCGAAGACGCCGTTGTTCCGGCCCAGCCTGAGAACGACGATGCGGTCGGCGACTGCACGCACGTCTTCCATGTTGTGACTGATCATGATTACGCCGAGACCGCGGTCGCGCACGCGCTCGATCAGGTCCAGCACTTCGGCCGTCTGGGCGACACCGAGGGCAGCGGTGGGTTCGTCGAGGAGAATGAGCTTCGGTTCGAGCAGCAGCGAGCGTGCGATGGCGACGGTCTGGCGCTGCCCGCCGGAGAGCGAGGCAACCGGTTCGCGGACGCTCGGAATGCGTGCGGACAGCTCATTGAGCAGGGTCCATGCTTTGACTTCCATGGACACTTCGTCGAGCCGGAGGGGATTGAGCTCTCTGCCGAGAAAGATATTCGCAACCACGTCGAGGTTCTCGCACAACGCCAGATCCTGGAACACCGTTGCGATGCCGAGCCCAAGCGCCGTGCTCGGATCGTCAAGCGTCACCGGCTTGCCGCGGAAGGTGATTGCGCCCGAACTTGGCTGGTGCACTCCGGCCAGGATCTTGACCAGCGTGGATTTGCCGGCGCCGTTGTCGCCGACCAGCGCCACAACCTCGCCGGCGTGCACGTCCAGATCGATATCGGTCAAGGCGGATACAGCGCCGAAATGCTTCGATATCCCGCGCAGGCTGAGCACCCGTTCGCGCCCGTCGCCTCGCACTTCATTGGTGTTCGTCATGTGGCGTGCCTCAATGGCATCTCCCGTTGGCATGCGAATGTCCGGCCGCCGTCTGGCGGCCGGACGGATCTTGCTGATCAGTTGGTAATTCCCAACTTTTTGCAGCCTTCGGCGTAGCGGCCGGAGCAGAGCTGATCGGCCGTATTGATCTTCTTGTCGATGATCTCGGCCTTCAGGTTCTCGGCCGTAATCACCGCCGGGACGAACAGCTTCGACGGTGTGTTGAAGAGCGTCGTCTCGGCTTTCGGCGTTTCGCCTCCCAGGAGTTGGACGGCCACATTGGCCGCGGCGGCCGCCACGATCTCGCTCGGCTTGGAGATGGTGTTGTACTGGTCGCCCGCAATAATCAGCTGTAGCGCCGCGATCGTCGCGTCGTTGCCGGTGACTGGCGGGACCGGATTGACGCCTGCGGCCTTGAAGGCAGCGATTGCGCCGCCAGCGGTGCCGTCATTGGCCGCCACGACGCCGAGGATGTTCTTGCCGAAGCGGGTGATCTGACCGCTGGCCCATTGCTGTGCCTTCGGCGGAGCCCAGTCCGGCGTGTCGTATTCGGCCAGGATGGGATAGCCGCTGTTGTCGAGACCCTCGTGGATACCCTTCTTGATGAGACCCGCAGCTGCGTCTGTCGGAGAGCCGTTGATCTGCAGGACGCCGGTGCCGCTGGCGGCACTCACGTTGGATTTCTTCAGGTGCTGCACCAACGAATCCGCAATGGACTTGCCGATGGCCTGATTGTCGAAGGAAACGTAGAAGTCAGCCTTGGCATCCGGCACGGGCCTGTCATACGCAATCACCTTGATGCCTTGGCCCTGCGCCTGTTTCACCAGCGAGGCGGCCGCGGTGGAATCGACAGGGTCGAGCACGATCACTTTTGCGCCTTGTGAGATCGCCGAGTTGAACTGCTGCTGCTGGCGCGATACGTTGGCGTCGGCGTTCTGATAGATCACCTTGCAGGTTGGGCAGAGTTTTTCCATTTCGGCCTTGAAGCCGGGGTAGTCGTGTTCCTCGTAGCGGGTGGACGCCTGATCCGGCATGAGGAATGCGACAGTGGCATTGGAAACCTTCGCATTCTGGGCCATGACGCCACCCGTGCCGGCGAGCAGGGACAGGGTCAGTGCCGCCAGGCCGGTGAATTTCCATGAAGACTTCGTCATTCGTTTCTCTCCCTCTGATACGATTTTGTATATGGCGTTGAATGGCGTTAGCTCCAGAAAAGGCTGCCGGTCGGGATGTCAGGCCTAATGGCCATCGGTATCATGGCCCCGATGTGTGGCCGATTTCAGAGCAGAACGCTTTCTCTTGCGGGGGCAGATGCGCGCTCCCGGAGTGTCTGGCGATGATTGGGATGTTCTTTCCTGGATCCTCCGTTTATGGCCTTGGCCGTGTTGATGTTGTCGAGCAGGAGCCGCCGGAACCGGGAAGGCGTCATTCCCTTCTCGGCCAGGAACTGCCGGTTGAAATTGGATAGATTGTTGTAACCGACTTCGTAACAGATGCTCGTGATCGATGCCTGTTCGTCGCTCATGAGGATCTGGCAGGCGAGGTTGATGCGCAGGCGCTTGACATACTGCACCAGAGACATGCCGGTGTGCTGGCGGAAAGCGCGCGAGAAGGCGCTCGTCGATTGGCCTGCTATGGCGGCGAGATCCGCCTCGCTGAAAGGCCGCGTCAGGTTCTGGCGGATATAGGCGAGCGCCTTGTTGATGCCTGCCGACATGTAGCCGGAGGGGTCGGGCAGATAGCTGGCGCTGGCGAGCATCCGCGGTCCCTGTGCCCGGCTCAGCAAGCCGACTATCAGCATGAACAGCTCGATGCGGCGCACACCCTGGGCCTGCATCATCTCTTCCATGAGCGGGGCTAGCTGACGGCTGGTCTCCTCGCTGAACAGCACTCCGCGCCGCGAGGATTCCAGCACGGGCCCTAGGGCGGTGAGTTCCGGAAAAGTCGTCATGGCCCCGCTGATGAACTCCTCACTGAACTGGATGATGCGGCAGCGCAGCGGAACACTTGTATCCTTCGGGATATCGCTGACCCAGTTGTGCGGAAGGTTCGGTCCGGTCAGAACGAGGTTGCCGGGCTTGAACTCGCCGATGAAATCGCCGACGAAGTAGCGGCCGGTGGTGGCGACAACAAGGTGCAATTCGTATTCGGGATGAAAGTGCCAGCGCACTGTTCGATAGGGATATCCGTGCGACCAGGCGGCGAATGATTCCCCGGGTCTAATCTGAACGACTTCGAGATCCGGCTCCATGTCCGTTTCCTCCGGGTCGGATGCGGGCGTCCACAACGACCCTTGCTCCCAGTCGGCCGAATTTTTCCGGCACTCATTAGAGCACCACGGTAGTCATCGCGGCGGATGAGTGCCAGCACGATTCGCATCCGACACTGATACTTTTTTGACGAAGTGAGGGGAGGATCTATCGTAATATGAATGCTGGACTTCGCCACGGGCATTTTGACCGTACCTTTTATAGGTTGCTCCGATTGCCCTGAGGCCATGGCAATGGTCCGCAAGGGCCAAGTAGTCGGCATACGGGCGAGTGATATGAAAATCCAGGGTGATTTCGTTGCTGGTCGATGCAGCGCTACGGCTCTATGACCGGGTGCAGTTGCAGCCTCGCGCGGGCACCGGCTCACCGATGCCGCCGGCGCCGCAATAACGGTGGCCGATCGGCGGGAATGATCCCCGCCGATCCCTCAGTCCTCGCAGACGCGGTAGCGTCTGATCACGATCTCGCCGAAGCGGTTTCTCTCCCGCCGCCGTTCATATTAGCAGTCCGGCTCGCGCCAGCGCGGGCCGCGCCCCCAGTCGCGGTCCCCGTCCCGGTCGCGCCAGTCGCGGCGCTCCCAGTCGCGGTCCGGATCCATCCGGGGCTGGGCGGAAACGCTGCCGGCGAGACCACAGGTGAGCAGGCCTGCCGCGAGTGCAAGGGGGAGGAGCTTGAGCCTGACCATGGATGACCCCGGCTGCTGATGGAACCTGCGGGACAACGGCTTCGGGACCGCCGCGTTCCTGGAGCAGCCCGGCGAAACGCTCCTGTTCACTGATTGGAAATTCCAAGACCTGGGCCTGCACTTCTCGGAAGTGACGCTATGGTCCCCTCGTCACATCTAAGCAGATATTCATGAAGGGCAGGGGATTTCAGAGACTGACCTGCTGCGGGCTTGCACATCGGAGAAGGCGTCGCCCTGTTACCGAATGCGTACATGTCCCGCCGGCTATCTGCTAGCGACTTGCCCGCTGCCATGCAGTAAGAGCGACCGACTTGCCCGCAGAGCGCCTGCCGCGTCCAGCAGAAGGTTGGCGGCCTCCTGATCTGGAAGGGAGCGGGCCTGTCTCTCCAAGTCCTCGGCAATCCCGGTAGGGTCTTCGAGCATGTTGCGCAAACTTATGAGCGCCTCACGGATGGCGCTTGAGGATGCGGGATCCGCCTCCGGCTGCGCGAGGGCGGTCTGGAGGCGGCCTATGGCCTCTGCGAGGCTCAGCGCGTCTAGGAGACTCCATCCCGATGGAGTTCCAAGACGGTTCGCCTTTCCCAGATGAAGACTAAGCCGCAGGATCTGCCGTCGGATGCGACTTATCTGGAGCGGGGCACCGATACCGGCTGCGTCCTTAGCCATCCGCAGGAGATCGGACCCAACCGCCCGCGCGGCCCGTGCCGCCCGCCGGTCTCGCAGGGGCGGCAGCAGCATGAAGCTCGAGGTAGCGAGGCCAGCACCCAGCATCAGCGCAGTTGCCTCGTTCAGAATGACGACCCGATCGGTGATCGCCGGCAGGACGGCTTGGCTGGCCAGCAAGAAGCACATGTTGGCATCGAGCGCCGGGCCGGCAGTCTTTCGGCTTGCGCGGGTCAGGCCGCCCACCAGGATGAAGGGGGCGACGGACAGGACGAGCTGTGTCGTTGTCGTGATGTGCGGCTGGATCCCGAGGCGGTAAAGCAGGGCGGCCGCAACGCCGGCACTGACACCCTTCAGCATCATCGGCGCTACCGTTTGGGGCGCGGGCAGCGAGCCCAGCACCATGGAGAAGATGCAAACGCCGAGCGCGGCCAGTTCGCCTGTCGGCCAGCCCGACACATAGCCAAGGATGGCGGCCATGAAGGTAGCCGTTCCCGTGAGGAGGCCCGTCTCGATGGCAAGCCGCCCGTCCCGGTGAGGAGCCAGATAGGTCGCCTTGCGGCGGAAGGAGCGCGCGTCGGCGCCGGACGGCTCCATCTCGAATGCCTTGTCCGCCTCAGCAAGACGGTGGAGGGCGTCTGCCAAACGGGTGTCCATCCACTCGATCCGTGAGAGGAGGACTTGGGCCTCATCCCGTGTCTTCGGTGGACTGGCAAGAAGTTCGTCCGCGAGACGCCCTGCTTCCTCGTCTCTGATGCCGAGCCCTCGGGTCCCTTCCCGGCGCGGCCTCTCGGCAAGGCGGTGTCCTGCCGCCATGACTGCGAATGCAGCAACGATCAGCGCATCCACATGGTGGAGGCGGCGGTAGCCTTCCACCGATCCGGCTGTCACGAGGCTCGCATTCGCCTGCACCTCGCTCATCTCGCGCAGGATCTGCCTTTCGCGCGCCTCCGCATCTTCGGCGGAGGCGGTCAGGGCGGAAACGATGGCATCCCTGGCGAGGCACCGGACGCGCTTGTAGAAGTCGTGGCGAAGCGAGGCAGGGGTCCAAATCCCTGTTACGAGAGTGACGACGATGACGCCGATCAGAGTGCACTCTACGCGGGCGACCGCCAGTTCCATGGCATGTTCAGGCCGCAGAACGGACGGCAGTACGACGACGGCTGCGGTCATCCCGGCCATCAGGGCGCCGTAGCCATGTACACCTCGCAACATGTGCACGAGCATGGTGGCGCACGCGATCCAGACGCCGAGCAACAGGAGTAACAGGTACGGGCTGAGCCCAAGCTGGAGAATGCCGAACCCGGCGCCGGCCCCCAGGAGTGTCCCAACAAAGCGGAAGAACCCGCGTTCGAGCAGTAAGCCTTTCGCCGCTTGTGCAACAACCCAGATCGGCATTGCTGCCCAGTAGGCGTTTCCCACATGTAGGAGCGAGGCGATGGCATAGGCGAGCCAAGCCGCGAATGCCAGGCGAAGGCCATGAGCCAAGGCGGCCTGATCGAGCCCCAGGAATCGTCCGAATTGTGCTGTCATGAAGTCCCTCACAGGAGACTGGCAGGGGCGCCCGTTCGCCTGAGCGAAGTCCCTGGCCATCAGCACTCTCTAGCGAACAGCCCCGAAGGGAGGGAGGACGTCACCTGCAGACCAGACATGCAGCGTCGCCTTCGTCGCGAGGCGGAAGTCAGTCGAATATCCGCATCGACACGGTGAGCAGACCTTTACGACTCCGCTTAAAGACCGCAGTGGACCCGGAGCCGAACCATCGCATGCGATGGCCCGGCTTGATGATCATCGAGTTTAACAATCCCAGGCTCACAAGTGTGAAAAGAATGACCGGCAGATCTTCTGGGTCGCAGCCATGATCTTCGCCTCAACCTCCTGCTTTGCCTTTGCTCAGTCCAAGCAAAATGATTTGCCCCTCGAAAATTTCCTGAGGCGATTTTGCAACTCGCATGCCGGGTGAAGCTGCTGTTATCTCGTTGCTCGATCGTTAAGCTGTTTCGATCCTGCGAATGAGATTCATTCCGATAGGAATGTACTGGTGAAAGGATTATCATCACCTAAACCGAGGGCTCGGCCGTGTTGCAATCCGCGGTTGATACCAGTGTCTTCGATATCCAAATCGATGCCGCGGAAGCATCGAGCCGACGTTTTGATGCCGAGCCGTCGATCCTTTTCCCTGACCGAAACCTCCTTTTCACTGCCGATTTCAGAAGATCAGGGGCCGATCTCGTGCTCATAGGGCACGACAGGACAGCGGTCATCCTCGGCTACTTCGCGCATGAACGGCCTCCGAGCCTCACGACGGTCGACGGGGCCAGCTTGACAGGCGCTACCGTCGAGGCGCTGGCCGGGGCCCAAGTGCCGGAACAATACGCACAAGCGGCCAACGTGGCGGCCACGCAAGTGCCGATTGGTCGCGTAGAGAAAGTTTCCGGATCCGCGACTGTCCTTCGAAATGGAGTTCCTGTTGAGCTGCATCTCGGCGACGTAGTCTCCAAAGGAGATGTGGTACAGACCGGATCGGATTCGACGCTGGCGATACGATTCAGCGACGGAACAGTGTTCGGCCTGTCTTCCAATGCCCGCATCGTGCTCAATGATATGGTGTACGCTGCGGACTCGACTTCGAACTCGGCGCTGTTCACCCTCGTTCAAGGTGTCATCGGGTTCGTCGCAGGAAAAATCGCCAAGACCGGCGACCTGAAGGTCGATACGCCCGTCGCGACCATGGCGATCAGGGGAACTGCCGTTCAGACTGAGATCTCTGCATTCAGTGGAGTTACGAAAATTTCGCTTCTAACCGAACCGGATGGCTCCGTAGGCTCGGTTCTACTCCTCGACAAGAATAACCCGTTACGGGTGCTGACGTCAGTATCGGATCCTCGAGTCGCGACACTTCTCACGCCCGTCGGTGCCTCCGACCCGCAAATCACGCAAATCACCAAAACGGCCAACGACCTCCGTGGCGAAAGTGATTTCGTAAGGGATCTCTTTCAGGTTTTTTCACCCCAACCTCAGAAGAGGGGCAGCAGCGACTTCGAAGATACACCGATCATTCCGGTCAACCTGCCAATGTCGATAGACCTGCCCGACCTCATGCCGTTTGACGTCAGGCTTTTGGCGCCGGAGCGTGCGGCGATCCACAATCAACTCATTCCAGCGGCCACATTCCTGCCGGCGAAGATCCTTGGCTCGGCAGTCGAAGATGGCCCCCTCGCGCGGCTTAGTGCCTTCGTAGAAGCCGCCACTTCAGCGGATGGTGCGACGCCTCCACGAGTGAGCGTGCCGGCATCGTTGCCACCGGGTGTCAGATACATCGAAAGTTCGCGAAGTTTCCTTCTAGATCCTTCGCATCCTGCCTATCAGCATCTGGGAGAGGGGGAGACCACAACAGTTACCGTCAATTACAGTCTGGTGATTGATGGTGCTCGGATTCCAACTTCGGTCTCTTGGACGGTCACCGGTCGGAACGATGCTCCCGTCGCAGCGAATGACTCAGTCCGCGCTGTCGGTGAGGTTGGGCAGACGATCCTTGCCTTGAGCGACAATGACCACGATGTGGACGGAGATCCTCTTCACATCGTTCGCTGGACAAACCCGCTCGAAGGCTCCCTTCATCTCGACGCATCCGGGAATCTGGTCTTCGATCCTGGCGATGATTTTCAAGCGCTCAGCGCAGGTCAAACCGCCACTATCTCTTTCACCTACACGGTCTCTGACGCCAAGGGAGGGACTGATACCGCAAATGTCACTCTGAATGTCGCCGGGGCAGGGGCATTTTCATCTCCCGAGAAGTCTGCTTCGGCAAGCGATATTATCGAGTTCAACAATCAGCCGGTCGATCTCACGATCACGGTGCCGTCTGCGACAACGACGCCAACTGCGGATCTGGATCTCACCATTCGTCTTGGTCCGGTTGTGCAGTCACAAATGAATGTCCTGTACCTCATCGATGTTTCGGGCAGCACCTCCGAACGGTTCGATGGGCAACCGGTCGGTGACCTGAATGCCGACGGTCGGTCCAACACCGTTCTGGATGCGGAAATCGCGAGCTTGATCACGCTGACCGGGCGGATAAGCGAACTCGGCTTTTCTCCCGCCGACGTCGCGGTGACGGTGATTCCCTTCAACGGCAGCGCCGACCCGACGACTGGTTCTGGCGACAGCCAATCCGCGGCTGCCGCCACTTTCAACCTCGGCGGCGCAGGCGAGACGATGATCGCCAGTTACCTGAGAGGCCTTGATGCAGGCGGACAAACAAATTTCGCCGATGCCCTGCGAGCGGCTAACGAGAGATTGCAGAGCTTAGATCAAGGCAACGAGAGGAATATCGTGTATTTCCTCTCCGACGGGGCCGGACAGGGCGCGGTGGAGGCCGATCTTGCGAGATTGAACGATGAGTTTGGAGCGAAGATCGCCGCAATCGGCGTCGGAGAGGACGCTAATCTCTCTCGGCTGAATGTTATCGACAATACAGGTGGGGCTTCGCGGCTGACATCGTCGGAGCAGATCGAAACCTCCGTTCTCGGATTGCCGGTTCCGAGTGCGATAATCGCCGATCTCGACGTGTTCGTAAACGGCAGGGAGATCGCTGCGTTCGGCCCGGAGGATTTGATCGCGACGCCCCAAGGCCTTGCGCTGGATGCCACGGTTGGAGATCTCGAACGACTTGCAGGCGCTCGAAACACGATAGAGGCTGTTGTCACATTCGCCAGCGGAGAGGTGTTGAGGACCGGGCTGACCATTGCAGGTGCTCTTCCCCAGTCTACCGATCTCGTCATGTGAGGCGGTAATGCCTGGGTCGTCGATCGTATCCGACATCCTGAACGACGGCCCGACCGGATATCAGGAGCCATCGCATCGTGGCGCGAACGGGGACCATGATGTCGCGGCATGGCCCCGAGGGTTGGCGGAGCGTTAGCCATGGCCGGTCTTCTGAGAAGAATGCGGCGCTTTGGAGTGGGACGAATCGTGGCTCTCCTGCTTCTTGTCGAGCTGATTGCGTTGCGGGTTTGGGATCCTGGTCCCATTGAAGCCCTTCGCCACAAGTCCTTCGACGTCTATCAGCTGATATTTCCCCGCGTTGCCAGCCAGGTTCTCGTCTCAATCGTGGATATCGACGAGCAGAGTCTTCGCGCTCTCGGGCAATGGCCGTGGCCGCGCACGGTCATGGCCGACATGGTCCTGAAGATCGTCGAACGGGGTGGCACCGTCATCGGCTTTGATGTTCTCTTTCCTGAACCCGATCGTAGTTCGCCGGAGGTTGCGGCCGAGACTTTTAGGGGGCTGGATCCCGACATGCGGGAGAAACTTCAGCGCCTGCCCGGCAATGACGCCGTCTTCGCTGAGGCCATTCGGGCGTCCAAAGTCGTGCTCGGGCAGTCAGGTTATCGCGTTTCGGGAGCCGCGCCGATGGCAAGGTCAGCGTCTCAGTCCGGGATTGCAACACTTGGTCCAGATCCACGCTCGTTCCTAGTTGATTTTCCGCGCTTGCTGCGGAATCTCCCTGTCCTTGACAACGCGGCTCAAGGACACGGCATCTTCTCGATCATCCCCGAACTGGATGGTACTATCCGCCGTGTACCTCTCGTGGCGGTCGCAGATGGAGTTGTTGTTCCGTCACTTGCCCTGGAGATGCTGCGTGTCACCGCAGAGGCAGGTGTCACGCTGATAAAGACGGACGCGAGCGGCGTCCGGAGCGTAGACATTCAGGATCTCGAGATCCCCACAGATGGCAAAGGTCGTGTCTGGATTCATTTCTCGCGCCACGACCCTGGCAGATACATTTCCGCCATCGACCTTCTCCAGGGCCGGGTGTCCGCCGACAGCCTTGCGGGTAAAATGGTACTCGTCGGGACCTCCGCCGCCGGTCTTCTCGATCTCAAGGTCACCCCAATTCACCCTGCGCTTCCAGGCGTCGAGCTGCATGCCCAGCTCCTGGAGAGTGCTCTCACGGGATCAACCCTGAGTCGACCGAGCTACACGGCGTTTGTCGAACTCTCGCTCGCAATGCTTCTGAGCCTGATCCTCATTGCATTGGCACCAAGAGTGAATGCCGGAACTCTCTTCGTGCTCGGCGGCATCATTGCCGCTGTGACCCTGGGACTGTCATGGTATTGCTTCACCGTTCTCGATCTCCTGATCGACTACACCTTTCCGTTGATCGCAAGTTTTCTGGTCTATGCGGTTCTGGTCTGCACGAATTATGTGACCGTTTCCGCGGATCGCTACCGGATCAGATCGGCTTTCAGCCAATATCTGTCCCCCGATCTGGTGGAACAGCTGGCAAAATCACCGGAGAAGCTGACCCTCGGCGGAGAGCAACGGGAATTGACCGTTCTCTTCTCGGACGTTCGTGGCTTCACGTCGATTGCCGAATTGTACAAGGATGACCCGCAAGGATTGACGGCCCTCATCAATCGGCTGTTCACTCCGCTCACCCGGGATATCATGGATCGCCACGGGACGGTCGACAAATATATGGGCGACGCGATCATGGCCTTCTGGAACGCGCCGCTCACCGATCCTTCCCACGAGGTGAACGCATGCGAAGCTGCCTTCGCGATGCTGGACAGCCTCCGGGAACTCAATGAGCAGCGCCAGCGTGAGGCCGGTGCCGATCAATCGGTCCCGCCACTCAGAATCGGAATTGGCCTGAATACCGGTTTGTGCGTCGTTGGCAATTTTGGCTCTAATCTGCACTTCAACTATTCTGCATTGGGCGATCCGGTGAATTTGGCATCCCGGCTTGAAGGCCTGACAAAGCAGTACGGAGTTCCCATCATCATTGGGGAGAAAACGGCCCGGGCCGTTCAAACACGGTTCTCCGTTCTCGAAATCGACCATATGCAGGTGAAGGGCAAGCGAGAGCTGGAGCGGATCTTCACAATCGTGGGACGGGCCGATGCGGCCATCGGTTCAGACTTTGGGACGTTGAACGAAAGAAACGGCGCCATGCTCGCCGCGTGCCGCCGTCATGACTGGCAGCAGGCTCTCGAGATGATCCTCCTCTGTAGGGAACTGGGGAAGAACTTCGGGCTCGATGACTATTACGATCTCTACATTCAGCGGATCCGACGTCTGATCGATGCTCCTGCAGCGTTTCATGAATCAGGATACGTAGCCGAGTAGGGATCGAGGTAGTTGTGCAGGTCGGCTTAAAGAGCAGACATGCGGAATACGGGATTTCGTAGTATTATCAATCCATGGGTCAGAGACTACTAAGGTGATGTCTCATGAAAGCCATCCTTGTGCCGATCGAGCCGCATGCCTCGATCCGCACCGTTCTTGATGCGGCATTGTTAATAGCAGGCCGGTTCGGGAGTCGTATCGAGGGGCTGGCGCTCGGCCCTGATATCCCCGCCAGCATTGCCTTCGATGTTCCAACCAGCTGGGCCATTCTCAGCGAGAAGGAACAGCGTGATCTCGTGGAACAGTCCCGACAGCTGTTTGAGGCTTTCATGCTCTCCTGCGGTGTCCAGCAGTCCGAGGTAGCTGACGAGGCGTCTTACAGCTGGCTTGGGCGGCAGCTGTTTGGAGATAGCTATATCGGCAGCTTTGGCAGGGTGTTCGACCTCATTGTGCTCGGCCAGCCTGGACCCCGTGACGAGCCACCGCGACTGGCTACGGTTGAAGCGGCGCTGTTCGAAAGCGGCCGGCCCATTCTGCTGGTGCCGCCCGCAGCCCCGGCATCGATCGGCGAGAGGATCATGATCGCATGGAACGGCAGCACGGAAACGGCCCGCACTGTAGCGCTTGCGATGCCTCTTCTCGCGACGGCCAGCCAAGTCATTGTCCTGACCTTGGAAGGGTGGGGGGCAGATGGGCCCTCCGGTGAGGAATTGACCAGCCGCCTCCAGAGCAACGGCATCAAGGCTGAAGCCGTGACACGCAGTATGCGCGCGCATTCTCCGGGCGAGGGAATCCTGGAGCAGGCAACGGCGTTCCATGCGGATCTGCTTATCAAGGGGGCCTACACTCAGAGCCGTTTGAGACAATTCATCTTCGGCGGGGCGACGAGCCACATCCTTGCCCATGCAAGGGTGCCGGTTCTGATGGCACATTAGGAATGTAATACATTGATCGAATGCCTCTGATGATTTCACGGAAGTGGTCGTTTGCAGAGGAGGATAGGATGGGTACCGTCAACGATCGCATCGATACGACCTTCAGCGTCACAAATGTTGCGCTCGGCGCTATCTTGATTGCAGCACCATGGCTGCTCGGCTTCACGGATGAGACTCGGGCTTCGCGCAATGCTTGGTTCAGCGGTGGAGTGGTTGTTTTCCTGGCGCTTCTGGCATTGGTTCGGACCTATGATTGGGAGGAGTGGCTCAACGTCATAGCCGGCCTCTGGATCACAGCCTCGCCATGGCTTTTGTGGTTCGATGATGTCGCCCGGGCACGCTGGACACATGTCATCGTTGGCCTGTGCATCATGGCTTTCACAGCACTAGAGTTGCGCCATCTCTATCTGGCGCCGAAGGACATGATGGTCTCGCGGAGATAAGAGGGACGCCACACTCGTCAACGACCAATGGAGGCATTGATGTATGTCGTCATTCGCAAGTTCGCTCATATGCACAACGTGCAGGAGGCGGCTCGGCGGGCCGAAAGCGGGATCGGCCAGATCCTGAGGCAATCCCCGGGCTTCCAGGGCTATTATGTCTTCGACGGCGGCAATGGGGTGGGCGGATCGGTAACCCTGTTCGACAGCCGGGACAACGCTCTTGCGGCCAATGAGAAGGCCTTGTCATGGATCCGCGCAAGTCTGGCGGATCTGGTTCAGGGGGAGCCGGAAATCACGGCCGGCGAGGTGCTGGCTGTGGTCGAACCTCAGGGATGAGGCAGGCTGCTGGCTCGCTTGCCCGAAGGATCCGCTATCATAGAGCAGGCCGCAAGGCCGGCATTGAGTTACCTGAGACGCGGGGAATCGAAGGCGCGTTCGCTGGAAACAGCCACGCCTATAGCCGAGGGGTGTTTCGTTCCTAGTTTTGTCTGCGGGAGAACGAAATGCCATGAATGACTTCCGACCCTTGACCCTCCATGTTCCGGAGCCGGCTGTTCGTCCGGGAGGAACTCCTGATTTTTCCAATGTGAGGATTCCCAAGGCCGGGGCCGTACCTCGGCCCGAGGTGGGTGCGAATCCGGAAGACATCCGCGACCTCGCCTTCTCTATCATCCGCGTCCTTAACCGGGCTGGAGAAGCCGTCGGACCATGGGCGGGACTCCTCAACGACGAGGAACTCGTCGAAGGAATGCGGAATATGATGATGCTGCGCACCTTCGACGCGAGGATGCTGATCGCCCAAAGGCAGGGGAAGACGTCCTTCTATATGCAGCATCTGGGTGAGGAAGCGATCAGCTGCGCCTTCCGTAAAGCACTCTCGCCTGGGGACATGAACTTTCCGACATATCGGCAGGCTGGGCTCCTGATCGCCAGCGGTTATCCCATGGTCGACATGATGTGCCAAGTGTACTCGAACTCGCGCGATCCGCTGAAAGGCCGCCAGCTCCCGGTCATGTATTCCTCGAAGGAGCACGGGTTTTTCACGATTTCGGGCAACCTCGCGACCCAATATGTCCAGGCGGTCGGCTGGGCGATGGCATCGGCGATCCGGAACGACACCAAGATCGCGGCAGCCTGGATCGGCGATGGTTCGACGGCGGAATCGGACTTTCACGCTGCCCTTGTCTTCGCCTCTACTTATAAAGCGCCTGTGGTCCTCAATATCGTCAATAATCAATGGGCGATCTCGACGTTTCAGGGCATCGCGCGGGGTGGTGCAGGAACCTTCGCGGCTCGTGGACTGGGCTTCGGCATCCCGTCGCTTCGGGTCGACGGCAATGACTATCTCGCGGTTTATGCGGTCGCGAGATGGGCGGCAGAACGGGCCCGCCGCAATCTCGGACCGACACTGATCGAATACGTGACCTATCGGGCCGGAGCGCATTCGACCTCCGACGATCCTTCCGCCTATCGTCCCAAGACCGAATCCGATGCCTGGCCTCTCGGAGATCCCATCATCCGTCTGAAGAACCATCTGATCATACGTGGGGTCTGGTCCGAGGAGCGGCACAAGCAGGCCGAGGCTGAAATCCTCGATACCGTGATCGCGGCTCAGAAGGAGGCGGAAAGCTACGGCACCCTCCACGCCGGTGGGAAGCCTTCCGCGCGGGACATGTTCGAGGGGGTCTATGCCGAGATGCCGCCGCATCTGCGCAGGCAGCGTCAGCAGGCGGGAGTTTGAGCCATGGCGCGCATGACCATGATCGAGGCCATTCGTGATGCGATGGACGTGATGATGGCCCGAGACGAGCGCGTCGTCGTCTTCGGCGAGGACGTCGGATATTTCGGCGGCGTCTTCCGCTGCACGGCAGGCCTTCAGCAGAAATACGGCAAGACTCGATGCTTCGACACACCGATCAGCGAGTCAGGTATCGTCGGCACCGCCATCGGTATGGCGACCTATGGTCTTCGTCCCTGCATTGAGATCCAGTTCGCCGATTACATGTATCCGGCCTACGACCAGATCGTGTCCGAGGCCGCTCGCCTGCGCTATCGCTCGAATGGTGAGTTCACCTGTCCGCTGGTGATCAGAATGCCGACTGGCGGCGGCATCTTCGGCGGGCAGACCCACAGTCAAAGTCCCGAAGCGTTGTTCACCCATGTGGCAGGCTTGAAGACCGTGGTGCCGTCGAACCCTTATGACGCCAAGGGCCTCCTGATCGCGGCTATTGAGGATCCGGATCCGGTCATCTTCCTGGAGCCGAAGCGGCTCTACAACGGTCCTTTCGATGGCCATCATGACCGCCCGGTCACGCCATGGTCAAAGCATGATCTTGGGGAGGTCCCGGCAGGCTACTTCACCCATCCTCTGGGCAAAGCATCGGTCGTGCGGGAGGGAGCAGCGATGACCGTGCTGGCTTATGGCACGATGGTCTATGTAGCTCAGGCGGCCACGACGGAAACGGGCATCGATGCGGAAATCATCGACCTGAGAACCCTGGTTCCTCTTGATACGGAGACCATCGCGGCATCCGTCAGGAAGACGGGCCGCTGCGTGATCGTTCACGAGGCGACGCTCACATCAGGCTTTGGTGCGGAGCTGGCTGCCCTTGTCCAGGAGGCGTGCTTCTTCCAGCTGGAGGCGCCGATTACGCGGGTGACCGGATGGGACACGCCTTATCCCCATGCGCAGGAATGGGACTATTTCCCAGGACCTGCTCGCGTCGGACGCGCTCTCGTCGAGACGATGGAGGCCTGACATGGGTGAGCACATCATCAAGATGCCCGATGTGGGTGAGGGGATCGCCGAGGCCGAACTTGTCGAGTGGCACGTCAAGGTGGGTGATCTTGTCCGCGAGGACACCCTGCTGGCCGCTGTCATGACCGACAAGGCGACGGTGGAGATTCCCTCTCCAGTCGAAGGCGAGGTTCTCTGGCTGGGCGCGGAGATCGGAGACGTGGTCGCCATTGGCTCTCCCCTGATCCGTCTGAAGGTCGAGGGCGACGGCTCGGTTGCATCGCCGACTTCGGTTGAGGAACAGAAGGGCGAGGTGCCGGCGCAGGTTGCTGCGAGCCGGCCAATCGCGGTCGAGCCTCCTGCGGAGCCCGGTGCTCCTGTCAGGCTCATGACGCCCCGCACACCTGGCGAGGCAGTCCGGAACCATGCGCCGAGGATGCCCCGTCCAGCCATTGCGCGGGCGGAGGGCGAAAAGCCGATCGCGTCGCCAGCCGTGCGCCTGAGGGCACGCGAGGCAGGCATCGACCTGCGGCAAGTGCCCGGCACGGGCCCTGCGGGGCGCATCACGCATGAGGATCTCGACGCCTTCTTCGCACACGGGCCGCAGGTAGCTCGTGAGCCGGGTCTTGCCCCGAAAACGTCGGTCGAACAGATCAGGGTCGTCGGACTGCGCCGCAAAATCGCAGAGAGGATGGCAATCTCGAAGTCGCGAATTCCTCACATCACCTACGTGGAAGAAGTCGACGTGACGGCGCTCGAGGATCTGCGCTCGGCGTTTAATGCGAATAAGCGTTCCGACAGGCCAAAGCTCACCCTGCTTCCGTTTCTCATGCGGGCCATGGTGAAGGCGATCGCCGAGCACCCGCATCTGAATGCGCTCTACGATGACGAGGCCGGTATTATCCACCAGCATGCGGGCGTGCATATCGGCATCGCGACGCAGACTGCTTCCGGTCTCGTCGTGCCTGTCGTCCGGCATGCGGAAGCGCTCGATCTTTGGGGCTGTGCCACCGAACTGAACCGGCTTGCAGAGGCCGCTAAATCCGGCACTGCGACGCGTGAGGATTTGAGTGGATCAACCATCACCGTCACGTCGCTGGGCGCAATGGGAGGCGTCGTCACAACGCCAGTGATCAATCATCCCGAGGTCGCCATCATCGGCGTCAACAAGATCATGGTGCGGCCCGTGTGGAATGGATCGGCCTTCATCCCTCGCAAAATGATGAATCTGTCATCCAGCTTCGATCACCGGGTCATCGACGGTTGGGACGCGGCCGTCTTCGTGCAGCGCATCAAGACGCTTCTGGAAACGCCAGCGATGATTTTCGTGGAGGCTTGAACCGATGAAAGACATGTCGTGCAAGCTCCTCGTCATTGGCGCGGGACCAGGGGGCTATGTTTGCGCCATCCGCGCCGGACAGCTCGGCATGGATACGGTGATCGTCGACACCAGAAAGCCTGGTGGAACATGCCTCAATGTCGGCTGCATCCCCTCCAAGGCACTCATCCATGCGGCCGAGGAGTACGACAGGATCGTTCACTTGGCGTCTGGGCGGAATCCTCTTGGAATTACAGCGACGAAGCCGGGGATTGATCTTGGCCAGACTGTTGCGTGGAAGGATGGCATCGTCAGCCGCCTCAACAGCGGCGTATCGGGCCTGCTCAAGCGGTCGCGGGTGAAGATGGTCGAGGGCTGGGCACGCTTCCGCGATGGCAAAACGGTCGAGGTGGAGACGGAAACGGGACGGCAGATCATCCGCGCAGAGAATGTTGTGATCGCGACGGGATCGGCCCCGGTCGAGCTACCGAATCTGCCCTTTGGAGGGCGAGTGATTTCTTCGACCGAAGCGTTGGCACTGACCGAGGTTCCGGAGAGGCTCGTTGTCATTGGGGGAGGATATATCGGCCTGGAGCTTGGGACTGCCTTCGCCAAGTTCGGAGCACAAGTGACCGTTGTCGAAGCGCAGGCTCGCATCCTTCCGCAATACGATGCCGAACTGACCCGACCCGTTGCGAAGAGGCTGCAGGCTCTCGGCGTAAAGATCGTGACAGGCGCGAAGGCAAGAGGCCTAGCGAAAGGAGACAGCGCACTCTTGGTGGAAAACGGAACTGGGGCCGAGACGTCGCTCCCCGCGGACAGGATTCTCGTCACGATTGGACGGAGGCCGGTCACGCAGGGTTGGGGAATGGAGGAGCTTGTCCTTGATATGGATGGCCCATTCATTCGAATCGGGGAGCGATGCGAGACCTCGATGCGGGGGATCTATGCCATCGGTGACGTCACGGGCGAGCCGATGCTGGCTCATCGCGCCATGGCGCAGGGAGAAATGGTGGCCGAGATTATCGCCGGTCACAAACGGGTTTGGGATAAGCGGGGCATATCTGCCATCTGCTTCACCGATCCCGAGATCGTCACCATTGGCCTGACGTCGGACGAAGCGGGCAAAGCGGATACCGAGATTCGAGTGGGGCATTTCCCCTTCTCGGCCAATGGCCGCGCGATGACGAGGCTGGGAGAAGACGGATTCGTACGCGTGGTCGCCCGGGCGGACAACCATTTGGTGCTCGGAATTCAGGCTGTGGGGCAGGGCGTGTCCGAACTGGCCGCCACCTTCAGCCTGGCCATCGAGATGGGTGCGCGCCTCGAAGATATTGCGGGTACGATTCATGCGCATCCGACACAAGGCGAAGCATTCCAGGAGGCGGCGCTGAAGGCACTGGGGCGTGAACTCCATATTTGACGTTATCACGGAACGCCACGGCGCCTTTGGCTCAATAGAGGATTCCAGGCATGTCTTTTGCATGCCCTTGTTGGAAATCGGTTTCGCTTCGTTCGAAGTGGATTGTGGCGAATTGCCGGTCGACCGTCCTAGATTCCGCCCTATTTGAACGCGAAGTCATGAGACGCAGCGAACGTTCATTTGATAGTTTGTAGTTAGGGTGCTCGTGGCTCAATCGGTATGGTCGGGAACCAGAAAATACGCCTCTCTGGTCATCCTTGCAGGACTTTTGTCCAGTGGGGTCTCTATCCCGCATGCCGTTGCATTCGATTTCTTCGGCCTCTTCGGGAAGAGCAATGAGACGCCGCCTCCTCCGAATGCGGACACGCTACCTTACTCTCTCGATTTCGCGGTCCCAGGCGACGACAAGAAGATTGTCCAGATCCTCAAGGATGTATCTACGCTTCAAAGCCTGAAGAGCGATCCACCTCCGGATGCGGATGCTCTGGTGCGTCGTGCGGAAGCTGATCTGCCTCGCCTCAACGATGCACTCTGGGGAGCGGGATTCTACAATGCTCGCATCGCGATCACAGTCGCAGGGGTTCCTCTGACGCTCCAGGCCCTGCGTCCTGAAGCGGCTATCCGTGCCGCAACGGTCTATCGATCGCGGGCGCTCGTGCCTATTCAGGTCGCAGTCGATCCCGGGCCGCAGTTCGTCCTCCGGAAGGTTACCGTTCTGGATGCAAGGACCGACCGTCCGTTTCTGCAGAGCGAGCTGCCGCCCCGCATTGTCAAGATCGAGCCCGGCGATGCCGCACGCGCAGCTGACATCGTGGCGGCCCAGGCACGGATCGTCGATTACTTCCGCGCTCAGTCACGGCCCTTTGCCAAGGTGACTGCGCAGAGCCCTGTGGTCGTTCATCCAGCCCATGTCATGGACATCAGTCTGACGGTCGATCCGGGACCGCAGGCGGGTATTGGGCAGATCACCGTCCGAGGCGCGGAAAATGTGGACCCGGCGGTGGTGCGCTCATTCATCTACACCGACCCGGGTGATCCGTATTCGCCCGCAGCGCTCGCCTCGATGCGCAAGTCGATCCTGAATATCGAGGCGCTGTCGTCCGTTCGCATACGCGAGGGAGAGACGCTCGATTCCTATGGCAACCTGCCTCTCTTCGTCGATATTACGGAGCGCCAGCCTCGCGTCATCGGTGCCTCCGTGCAGTACTCCACAACCGATGGGCCAGCGGTCCGAGCCTATTGGGCGCACCGGAATCTGTTTGGAGGCGCCGAGCGGCTGAGATTGGAAGGCAGTCTTTTCTATCTTACGGAAAACGGCGGCCGTCCGGATGACGATGATGAGTTCGACTGGGACGATCTCGGGGGCCGCTTCCGCGCGAGCTTCCTGAAGCCCGCGTTGTGGGGAACACGCAACGACTTCCTGGCCGAAGCTTTGGTTGAACGCGACCGAACGGAGGGCTACACAAGCCGGCTCGTCAACGGAACGGTGGGTATTCGCCATCGCTTCAGCGAAAGGTTCTCCATCCAGGGCGGCATCGAGTACGAGAAGGGTCAGGCCTCCGACATTCTTGGGCAGATTGACTATACCCTCGTCGGATTGCCGCTTTCCGTCACCTACGATTCTACGGACAACACGCTCGATCCCACGCGCGGCATGAAGCTTCTGGCGTCCGTAACACCCTACCCGGATTTCCTCGGCTCCTCGGTTCCCATGACGATCGCGAAGGGGACGGCCTCGGCCTATTGGTCCATCGATGATGAGTCACGCTATGTGCTTGCGGGCCGCCTTGGTGTCGGTTCGATCGTCGGAGCAGACCTCGAGGAGATTCCGGCCAACCGGCGCTTCTTTGCCGGCGGCGGCGGTTCAGTGCGCGGTTTCAGCTATCGTTCCTTAAGTCCGACATTCTTAGGGGAGCCTATCGGCGGGCGCAGCCTGCTTGAGGCCTCTCTGGAGGCACGCATCAAGATCACCGATACGATCGGCGTCGTGCCGTTCGTCGATGCGGGAACCGCCTTCGAGTCGAGTTTCCCGGACTTCGACGAGAGCATCCGCGTCTCGGCAGGCCTGGGCCTGCGCTATTACACCGGGATCGGGCCGATCCGCCTGGATGTCGCGGTGCCTGTTCGCCGAGAGAGAGAAGACGACCGATCTGTCGCCATTTATATTGGAATTGGACAGGCGTTCTGATGATCAAGCTGCGCCGCCATCTCGCATTCTTTGCCATCACTGTGGCTCTGGCTCTCGGCGTTCTCTGGATCGCTGCTGGCTCGCCCAGCCAGGCCCAGACCGACCAGGGCGTTCTGGCCAATATGATCTCGCGTTTGTTGTCGACCCCCACCACGCGGGTCAGCATCGGCAGCATCGAAGGGGCGCTGTCCTCGAATGCGGTGATCAGGGATGTTCGCATCTCGGATCGTAACGGCGTCTGGTTGTCGCTCGATCGTGCGCGTCTGGTCTGGACGCGAACGGCGCTGCTGCGCGGTCGTCTTGAGGTCAACGAGCTACAGATCGACCATCTCCAGATTCCGCGCAAGCCGGTGTCGACGGAAGAGGAGAAGACCTCCGTTTCCGACGAGCCGATCCTCCCCGAACTGCCTGTCAAGGTAGTCGTGGAGAAATTTACTCTGCAGGAACTTGCTGTCGGGGAGCCAGTGCTGGGGACTGCCGCGCGAGTCTCGGCTCAAGGCTCGGCCGATCTCGGCGATCCGTCCGAAGGACTCAAACTCGATTTCGCCGCGCAGCGCCTCGATGCCCCTGGGCGTCTCTCGATCAATCTCAATTATGTGCCGCAAACGAACCGCCTTGCGCTCGACCTGACACATCAGGAGCCCGCGGGCGGCATTGCCGCCCGTCTGCTCAACCTGCCTGACCTTCCACCGGTCGATCTCAAGCTTGCTGGCGAGGGTCCAGTGAGTGGGTTCATCGCGCGGCTCGATTTTTCCGCCGGCACAACCATCGGCGCTGCGGGCACGACAACCGTCAGGCGAGCTGGTGCTGCCTACATGGTCGATGCCAATCTCGCCGCACGGATTGAGGGGCTTCTGCCCGCGCCGGTTGCGCCCGTCTTCTCAGGGACAACCCAACTCCTGGGGAATGTGGCAATCGGTGATGACGGCAGCCTGCGGTTCCAGCCTGTTCGCATCACCTCGAGTGTGGCCAGTTTCGACATGGCGGGCAGCATCACTGCGAACCAGGCACTCGATCTGACCGTGCAGGCCCGCGCCTTGCCGACCGATGGTTTCATGACCCGTGCGGGCGACGCGGAGATTCGTCGTCTCGACTTTGATGGCACCGTGCAGGGAACCATGACGGCTCCTCGCATCAACGGCTCTCTCGACGCCACAGGAGTACGGCTGCCGCAGGGATCGCTGGATGCTCTCA
Organism: Microvirga medicaginis; assembly: GCF_052658925.1. Classification (NCBI taxonomy): domain Bacteria; kingdom Pseudomonadati; phylum Pseudomonadota; class Alphaproteobacteria; order Hyphomicrobiales; family Methylobacteriaceae; genus Microvirga; species Microvirga medicaginis. The sequence continues at coordinate 30,438 of NZ_JBQWEL010000023.1, forward strand.
GCGCCCGTATCGCCATGATTCCGGTGAAGGATGTGGCTATTCCCGATCGCTTCTCCTTCTCTGTCGATGCAAGAGCGAATGGCATCGAGCCCGCCGACCGGGCTTTGGCTCGGGCACTGGGCTCCACCTTGTCGCTGACCGCCAACGGCACATTCGACCGCGATGGCATTGCCAGCGTTGACTCGGCCCGTCTTGAAATATCCACCGCCCAGGCTGGCTTTACCGGTCGGATCGGCTCGACGGTTCTGGACGGCAACCTCGATGCCAAGGTCCCGGCTCTCGCTGCCTTCTCCGGCATTGCCGGCCGGACGCTGCGCGGCTCTGCATCGTTCCAGGCAAAACTATCCGGCAACCCGCGACGGGCCGATATCGCGGCAATAGTCGATGCCAACCTGCGGGAGCTCTCGACAGGGGCACCGTCGCTCGATGGTCTTCTCGGCCGTTCGGTGACAGCGAATGGAATCGTGCGCAGGATTCCGGATGGATTCGCCTTCGAAAACTTCCGTGTCGATGGAGCGCATCTCGATGCGCGCGCGGATGGTCGCGCCACGCAGCGCACAGCCGATCTTGGGCTTGATATCACCATCGACGAGCTCAGGCATGTGGACCCGCGCATCGCTGCGGGTCGAGCGGATGTGGCGGCGCGTCTGTCGGGCTCTCTGGAAAAGCCGGATGTGAAAGCGACTGCGACATTGGCCGAGGTGCGTGCGCTCAATCGGCCGATCCCGCGTCTCGTCGTCACGCTGGATGCGAAGGATGTGACGGGCGCCCTCGATGCGGCTCTCAATCTCGAAGGGCAGGTGGGAGCAAGGGCTGCGAACGGCACTGCGCATCTTGCACGGCTTGCTGTAGGTGGCTGGCTTCTGGACCGGCTCAATGTCAATGTCGGCTCGGTATCGCTGAACGGGGATCTGCGCATCGGCTCTGATCGGTTGGCGCAGGGACGGATCTCTGTTTCCGGAAGCAGTCTCGACGATCTCAGTCCTCTGCTGTTGATGAAGCTCGACGGATCAGTAGAGACTGATATCACGCTCAACGCCCCGGACGGGCGGCAAGATATCTCGATTGTTGCAAGAGGCTCTCGCGTGGCCGTTGCTTCCGTGACGGTGCAGGATTTTAACGCGCGGCTGACCGTCTCCGATCTCTACGCGCGCACCGTGATCGACGGTGTCATTCAAGCCGATGCGCTGAGTGCGGCCGGGCAAACCTTCAGGACCGTGCGCCTCACGGCAGAAGGCTCGCCAGTTGCATCGAATATCACGGCCTCTGCGGTCGGGCAGGGTTTCGATCTCAATGCGCAGGCGCGTGTGGTGCCGGGCGACGCAATGCGCATCGAACTCGCGAGCTTCACGGCGCGGCGTGGTGGCAGGCGACTCGCCCTGGCGCAGCCCGCCATCATTTCCCTACAGAACGGCACGGCTACCATCAGCGGCCTCGTGATAGCAGCCGACCATGGACGTGTCGGCGTGTCGGGCACCGTGGGGAAACGGCTCGATCTGTCGGTCGATATCCGGAACCTGTCTCTGCAGACCGCTGAAATCGCCGTTCCCAATCTGGGTCTGACGGGCATTGTGAATGGAAGCGCCTCGGTCGGAGGGGAGGCTGGCAATCCGAGCGGAACCTATGACTTGAGGATCGTGGGGCTCGCAACGTCGGAAACGCGCCAAGCCGGTCTGCCTCCGCTCACCGTGACGGCACAGGGTCGTATCGCCGACCAGAAGGCGACGATTGATGCGGACTTGGCTGCGGGACGTTTTGGAACGCTGAAGCTCTCAGGCAGTGTCCCTCTCGATCCGACGGATGAGCTGGCTTTGAAGGTCGCGGGGCGAACCGATCTTGCGGTCGCGAACTCGTTCCTTTCAGCCAGCGGTCAGCGCGTGACCGGAAGCGCCGTGCTGGACCTGACGGTTGCCGGCCCAGTCGCGGAACCAAGGGCTCAAGGCACCATCTCACTCGCCGGCGGCAGCTTCGTTGATTCCCTGCAAGGAATCCAGCTGAACGACATCAACGGACGGTTCGCTGCACGTGGCCAGACTTTCGTTGTCGAGCGTCTGAGCGCCCGCACCCCGAACGGCGGATCACTCGCGGGCAGCGGACAGGTGATCATTGATCCTGCCGCCGGATGGCCTGCCGATATCCGCATCACAGGCAGTCGTGCCCAACTCGTTTCGAGCGAGATCGCAGACGCGAGCGCCGACCTGGATCTCGCGATTTCCGGACCGCTCACGATCAGGCCGCGCGTTGCCGGCCGGGTCAATATCATCACGATGAATGTTTCCGTGCCAGACCGCCTGCCAACGACCTTCAGGCCATTGCCGGGCACCAAGCACGTCCAGCCGACGCCAACCGCTGCCGCACGGCTCGCCTTGGCGCGCAAGCGGCAGGCCGCCGGTTCGCGCGGACGTCCGTTCAGCGCCGAACTCGATCTCGTCCTGACCGCGCAAAACCGCATTTTCGTACGCGGACGTGGGATCAATGCCGAGCTCGGCGGCGATCTGCGCCTTCAGGGCACGTCCCGGGATCCTGTCGCCATCGGTGCATTCGAGCTTCGTCGGGGGCGTCTCGATCTAATCGGCCGCCGTATCGACTTCGTGCGGGGACGGCTGGATTTCACAGGCGATCTTACGCCCTCGCTCGACTTCCTGGCTGAGACGCAGGCGGGTGAAGTGACGGCACGCATCGCAGTAACCGGGCCTGCTTCGCAACCCGAATTCGCCTTCAGCTCCAGCCCCGACCTGCCTCAGGACGAAGTGCTCTCGCGCATTCTGTTCCAGCGTCCCTCCGGTGGTCTTTCAGCGGGCCAGGCGCTTCAGCTCGCGCAGACCGTGGCGCAGCTCTCCGGAGGAACCGGGACGGAAGCGTTCGAAAGCCTGCGCCGCTCGCTTGGCGTCGACAGTCTCGACATCACCGTTGATGCCTCCGGTGGCCCTGCGGTCGGCGTGTCGCGCTATATCAGCGACAATGTCCGCGTGGGTGTCAAGGCAGGGGCACGACCTGAAGAAAGCGGCGTCACGGTCGATGTGGATCTGACGCGACGCCTCAAGGCGCAAGGAGCCGTCGATGCCGAGGGTGGAACCTCTGTCGGTGTTGGCTTCGAGTGGGAGTACTAAAGAGAGGCATCCGCGTTAGAAGTTAACGCGGTCGCCTCCCTTCAACGACAGCATGTTGCGCGCGTCATCGGGAGTAGCGATCTCCAGGCCCAATCCCTCGATGATTTGGCGCGCCATTGTCACCTGCTGCGCATTCGATTCCGCAAGCTTTCCCGGCCCGATCCAGAGCGAATCCTCAAGCCCGACACGGACATTGCCTCCCATGGCCGCCGCCTGGGCCGCGATGGCGAGCTGGTTCTTGCCGGCGCCTAGGACGGACCATTGGTAGTTATTTCCGAATAGCCTGTCGGCTGTACGCTTCATGTGGGCTACGTCCTCCGGGTGTGGACCGATGCCGCCGAGGAGGCCGAATACACTCTGGACGAAGAGAGGCGGCTTGATGACGCCACGGTCGACGAAATGGGCCAGGGTATAGAGATGGCCGATATCGTAGCACTCGATTTCGAAACGGGTGCCGTTCTCGGAGCAGGTCGTCAGAATGTACTCGATATCAGCGAAGGTATTGCGGAAAATCCTGTCGCGCGAACCCTCGAGATAGGGCTGCTCCCAATCGTACTTGAACTCCTTGAAGCGGTTGAGCATCGGATAGAGTCCGAAGTTCATCGACCCCATATTGAGGGAAGCAACCTCCGGCTTGAAATGCGCCGCAGGTCGCACGCGCTCTTCCACTAGCATCGTTGGCGCGCCGCCTGTTGTGATGTTGATGACGCAGTTGGTGCGCTGCTTCACTACCTGCAGGAAGGGAGCAAAGGCCTCGGGGGACTGATCAGGCTTGCCGTTCTTCGGATCGCGCGCGTGCAGATGAACGATCGCAGCACCTGCCTCCGCCGCGCCGATGGCGGCTTCCGCGATCTCCTCAGGCGTGATCGGCAGATGAGGAGACATGGATGGGGTGTGGATCGCGCCGGTCACGGCGCATGTGATAATGACTTTGCGGGCCATGGACTTGGTTCCTTCTCCGAGGATTACTGATCCGGTTGAGACTGCTTGTGGGCCTTCAGGGCAGCCAAGCGCCTGTCCCGCCAGGCGGAGCGCCGGGCGAGCATATCGGGTCCCGGCGCTTCACCCCAGGCCTCCAGGATGCGGCTGACATTCTCCTTATCCCAGACATTGGGTTTGGCGGGATGCTCGGAGAGACGACGGTAGAAGCCGGTGTAGCGGTTGCAGTAATCGGCGATGCCACCGGGCGCGTTGAGCTCGATGGTCTCGAACGGACCGAGAAACGACCAGCGCAGACCGAGGCCATCCTTGAGGGTCTTGTCGAGATCCTGTGGGCTCACGACGCCCTCGCCGACAAGCCGGAACGCCTCTGCCAGGAGCGCGCCCTGGAGCCGGTTGAGAACGAAGCCCTCGACCTCGCGGTTCACCATGATGGGCACCTGCCCGACGCTTTCATAGATGGTTCGCGCGCGAGCCATCGTCTCGGTCCCCGTCCACGGAGCCCCGCAGAGTTCGACCAGCGGCACGAGATGAGGCGGATTGACCGGATGCGCCACGAGGCAGCGGGCACGGCCTTGCAACTCTTCAGTGAACTGGGACGCGACAATCGCGGAGGTCGATGAAGCAAGAATGCAGTCCGCCGGTGCGAGTCGGTCGAGCTCCGCGAAAATCATTCGCTTTGTCTCGACAGTTTCCGGGCCATTTTCCTGAACGAGATCGGCTCCGCTCACAGCCTCTGCCAGCGAGGTCACGACGACGACACGCGCGGATGCCGCTGCGGAGTCTGCTACGAGGCCATGCCTTGCCAGCTCTTCGAGCCCTTCTCGGATGAGGCTGGGCGCCTTCTCGAGGGTCTCGGGATTCGGGTCCGTGATGCGCACATCCCAGCCGGCCCGCGCGAAGACGATCGCCCAGGATCGGCCGATCAATCCCGCTCCAATAATGGCAGCACTCGGCATTCCGTAGTCTCCTTCAAAACTCACAGCCACAGGACCTTGCGGCGGAGCGTAAGATCGTCCCGCAGATCCTTCGATGGGCCGGTATGGATCACCCGCCCTCGTTCGAGCGCGACCGTCCGGTCGGACAAAGCGAGTGCAAGGTCCAGGTGGTGGTCGACGATGATGATCGAGACCTCGTGTCGGAGCTTGTCGAAGCTCTCGAAGAGCTGCTCGACGATGGCCGGAGCAAGACCCTCGAAGGGCTCATCGAGGAGGAGCACCTTCACGTCACCCGAGAGGGCGCGTGCGACAGCCACCATCTGCTGTTCGCCTCCGGACAGGAAGTCCGCCGGAGTATCGAGCCGCTCGCGAATGCGGGGGAAGTATTCGAAGATCCTGTCCAGATCCCACCGGACACCGTGGCCGGTCTCGCGCTTGAGCCGTCCGAGCTCGAGATTCTGGGCCACAGTCATTCCGGCGAAAAGACCACGCCCCTGCGGCACGTAGCCGATTCCCAGACGCGCGATCTCAGCGGAGGGCCGGCCGGCGATCTCCTGGCCATCGAGCCTGATCGAGCCTGAGCCCGGCGGTGCAATGCCGATCAGTGTCTTGAGCAGGGTCGACTTGCCGGCGCCGTTGCGGCCAAGAAGGGCCACGATCTCATGTTGGCGCACGTCAAAGGACACGTCCGCCAAGACATGGCTCTTGCCGTAGAAGGTGTTGACCCTCTCAGCTGTGAGCACGGTCGCCGCTTCGGCGGCGCTCTGTCGGGGCTTCGCGGCAACAGTGGCCGCGCCAGAGCCGATATAGATTTCCTGCACCTTCGGGCTTGAGCGTGCATCTTCCACCGATCCGTCGACCAGAACCTGGCCTGCATTCATCACCGTGACGGCATCGGCGATCTGAAACACACGGTCGATATCGTGCTCGACGAGCAGCATCGGAACGTCCGCGGAGATGCGCTTGATGATGTCACCGATGCGCTGGCGCTCGGCCGCCGCAAGGCCCGCGAGCGGCTCGTCGAGCAACAGCATCCTCGGTTTCGTGGCAAGCGCCAGGCCCATGTCCAGGAGGCGCTGCCCGCCATAGGAGAGGGCACCTGCTTCGGCCTTCTCGATGCCGGCGACACCGAGATAGCGGATCACCGCCGATGTCTCGGTTTCAATCTGCTTGATCGAGCGCGCTGCCATCCAGGGGTTAAAACGCTGCGGGTGACGCGCCTGAATAGCGAGACGGATATTCTCCTCGACAGTCAATGCCGGGAAGAGATTCGTGATCTGGAACGAGCGTCCGAGCCCGGCCTGGGTGATCGCTTCAGGGGAAAGCCCGGCGATGGAGCGCCCCCGTAGTAGGACGTCGCCTTCATCAGGCGTGTAGTATCCGGAAATGAGGTTGAAGGCCGTCGTCTTTCCGGCGCCGTTGGGACCGATTAGCGCATGGAGAGTGCGGTCACGCACGGCGATATTGACGGACTGAACGGCCTTGAGTGCGCCGAAACTCTTGGTGATGCCTTTCGCTTCCAGAATGATGCCGTCGACATGATCCGGCGGCTTGAGAAACGAAGGCAGGGGCTCGTCCGTCAGGGTGCGGCCAGCCATGGCCGCTTCTTCCGTAATCCTGGGACGGAAAGGCGCCGCGATCCGTTGCGCAATTCCGACCAGTCCCGTCGGCGAGAGGACGATGAAGCCGACGAACAGGATGCCGAAATAGAGCAGCCAGTGCGGGGTCCAGATCGACAGGAATTCGCGGAACAGGATGTAGAAGAGGGCCCCTAGGGCAGGTCCGAGAAAACTGCGCATTCCGCCGATCACCACCATGGCGATCAGCTCACCCGAGAAGGCGACGGAAAGGGGCTCGGCCGAGGCAAAGCGATGATTGAAGACCGAAAGGACGCCCGCAAGTCCCACGACCATGGCGGACACCACGAAGCCGAGGAGCTTGTAGCGGTTGGTCGGATAGCCGAGAAAGCGGGCGCGCTGCTCGTTTTCCCGAATTGCCACCAGCACGCTTCCGGCGGGCGAATTGTGAAAGCGAAGCAAAGCAAGGCAGACGGCGAACGCCACCGCCGCCACGAACCAGTAATAGGTCCAGTCCGAGCTTAGATCGAGGCCGATCGCACCCGTGCGGACGACGCCTCCGAGTCCACTCTCTCCACCCGTCAACGCCGTCCAGCGGTAAGCGACAGCAAAGAGCATCGCTGCCAATGCCAGCGTCAGCAGTGAGAAATAGACCCCTCGACGCCGTAGGATGAGCGCGCCGAGGAGGGTCGACGTAGCGGCAATGAAGACAATGGCGAATAGCGCCGGAAGAACGACGCCTTCCGGGAACCAGTAAAGCTGGCTCAATGCCGCCGCGTAAGCTCCTAGCCCGAACCAGACGCCGTGCCCGAAGGAGACGAGGCCGGTATAGCCGACCAGGACGTTCAGGCCGAGACAGGCGATGGCAAACACCACGACATCGATCGACGAGCGGAGCGGCAGGCCGATGGGATCGAGAACGAAGGGCAGCAGGATGAGCGCTGCCGCCGTAATGAGAAGAGGCGAATAATTCGTGCGCATCAACCTACTCGAATTTCTGGATGCGTTCGCCGAGCAACCCACGTGGCCGCAGAAGCAGCACAAGGGCCATCAGCAGGTACATCGAGGCTTCGCCGGCTGGCGGGAAGAAATAGATCGTGAGGCCGCGCACCACGCCTACGAGCGCTGCAGCCGCGATTACACCCCAGAAGGATCCGAGTCCGCCTATGACGACCACCACGAAGGCGGCTGTCAGAATCTCGGCTCCCATCGCGGGATGAACTCCCGAGATCGGGGCCAGGAGGACGCCGGCAAGGCCTGCCAGTCCAATGCCGAGTGCGGCGACGGCCGTCATGTATGGCTGAAGCGAAATGCCCAGTGCTCCCACCATGTCCGGGTTCTGCACTCCGGCTCGGACCACACGGCCGAAGGCGGTGCGATAGACCAGGAACCAGGTCGCGATGACGGCTGCAAGCGCCACGCCAAAGATGATCAGGCGGTAGCGCGGATAGATGAAATTGCCGAGGAAGACCTGACCTCTGAGGGCCGATGGGATGGAGAAGGGCAGGGGAGCCGCCCCGAAAATCATCCGAAGGCTCTGCTCGATGATCATTGCAAGCCCAAATGTCAGAAGCAGGCTGAGAATGGGATCCGAGCGGTAGAACCTTCGAAAGAACAGGCGCTCGATCACGACGCCCAAGAGCGCGACGAGCACGGGAGATGCAACGAACGCGCCTGCAAATCCGATCATGGGCGTCAGCGTCACGGCGAGATACGCGCCGATCGCGTAGAACGCGCCATGGGACAGGTTGACGATTCCGCCGAGCGAGAAAATCAGCGAGAGGCCGAGGGCGATCAGCAGATAGTAAGCGCCGACCAGAAGGCCATTCACCACTTGCTCAAGGAGAAAGACGAACGCCAAGCGAGACTCCTTTTCCAGTCGTAGAAGGCCTCCTCACGCGAGGAGCCGGAACTGAGGGAAAACGGAATGCCGTGCTCTCGGCGGCCGGAGCGGCGGTCAACCGTCCGGCCTGACCGATGCTTATGGTGTCATGCCTGCATCTTGCAGGTGCCGTCCTTCGGCGGCGCTAGAACCTCGAGATCCTCGTTCGGACCGGGTACGGTGCCGAGCGGATCGTAGATGTCCCACTGGTCCTTCATCTTGTCGGGATCCTTGGCGCGTACGGCATACATCTCCTGCACCATCTGGTTGTCGTAGGCACGGAAATAGCCTTCGCGGCTCTTCAGGACGTCGAATTTCGCGCCTTTGCGCAGGTGCTCGGCGAGCTTCTGCGGGTCCGCAGACTTCATCTCGGTGAAGGACTGCGCGACGATCCTGAGCGAGTTATAGTCGCCCCAGCTCTGATTTTCGGGCGGCTTGCCGTATTTCTTGGTGAAGGCGTCGACGAATTTCTTCGACGACGGCGTATCGACCATATGGTGCCAGATCAGCGGCCAGATGCCGGAGAAGTTGCCCTTCCCGGCGCCCCAGGCCACTGCCGTATCGAAGCCGAAGCCGGTGATCGGGAACTGGAGCCCGTATTCGGCATATTGCTTGATGAAGTTCGTGATCTGGTTTCCGGCGAGATTCGAGGCGACGATATCAGGCTGGGCCTGCCGGATCTTGAGGAGATAGGGGCTGAAGTCGGTGGCATCGGTGGGGACGAGGTCCTCGCCGATGAATTCGCCGCCGTTCTCCGTCACGAACTTCTTGGCAACCCGGAAGAGATCATGGCCGAAGGCATAATCGGCCGTGAGGGAATACCACTTCTTCCCCTTGATCATGTTCTCGTTCTTCAGGTACGTGCCGACAGCTGTGACCATCATCGAGTTCGCAGCCTCGATGTGGAACATGAATGGATTGCAGCTGGCCCCGCGCAGCGCGTCGGAATTGGCGCCGGTGTTGATGAACACCGTCTTGGTCCGGTTCGCCACCTGGCCGATGGCCAAGGCCGAGGCGGAAGAAATCTCGCCGATGATCATCGCGACCTTGTCCCGCTCGATCAGGCGCTCGGCCTTGGCGGAGGCAGTCTGCGGATTTACCGAATCCTCCATCACGAGCTCGATCTTGCGGCCCAGAACGCCCCCGGCGGCATTGATTTCCTCGGCTGCGAGCTTCACGCCCATCTGGGCGAACTCGCCAAGCGGCCCCAAGAAACCGGTAATGGGCGTGAGGTGCCCGATCCGAATCACGTCAGATTGCGCCTTGACGATCGCAGGCATTCCAAGGCCTGCGAGCGCGGTCGCGCTGGCCGCTCCCTTCAGGAGCGTGCGACGGGTCAAGTCATCAGAATGTGCCATAGCCGTTTCCTTCCTCCCATAATGGCGTCGCAGTTACTTGCCGCGATCTGTGATCACAGTTAGACTGTCGGAAAATGAGCAACTTGTCGAGCCCCCGCCCAACCAAGACGCCATCGGCCATCGCCCAGATCGGCCGGCTGGAGCGCGTCACCCTGGGTGAACGCGTCCATACCGAGCTGCGGGACCTGCTGATGAGCGGTGAGCTTGCTCCCGGGCAGAAGATGTCTCTGCGCAGCGTCGCCGAGACCCTTGGCGTATCGATGATGCCGGTGCGGGAGGCGGTCTCACGACTTGTCGCCGATCAGTCCCTGGAGGTCCTACCGAACCGTGCTGTGCGCGTCCCACTGATGACCCGCGCTCGCTTCAGGGAGCTGACGACGGTGAGACTCGCGGTTGAGGGCTTCGCGGCGGAGCAGTCGGCAAGGAACCGTGCGGAATCCGACCTCTCGGAGATGCGGCGGTTTGAAAAGGCGTTCCTATCCGAAGCCCAAAGCCCCGATCCTCATGCGGATCGAGCCGTCCGGGCCAACAAGGAACTCCACTTCGCCGTCTACCGGGCGACCGGCCTGCCGACGCTGGTGGGAATCATCGAGGGTCTCTGGCTGAAGATCGGGCCAGTCCTGAATTTCGATCTCAAGGCCTCTCCCGAACGGTTGCGCACGGGCGGTGCAACCGAGCATCACCGTCGTCTCGTGGCAGCGGTGAACGCCGGTGACGGAGACGCTGCACGCAAGGCGCTCATCGACGACATCGAGGGCGCGGCAAATTTCATCGAGAGCACCGGGCGTCTGCTGGATTAGGCCGATGACTAGGCTCTCGAAATCACAAGATGAACGGGCGCCGCGTGTAAAGGGGACCCGGTTCACGGATGGAGACGACGAAGATGGACCTCAATATCGCCGGGCTGCGTGTGCTGGTGACGGCTGGTGCCGCAGGCATCGGACTCGAGATTGCCCGCGCCTTCCATCGCGAAGGCGCGCGCGTGCATATCTGCGACGTCGACCGTGCGGCCCTTAACGCGGCGGCCTCAACCGATCCGGACCTGACCTCCTCCTATGGCGATGTGGCGGATCGAGGCAATGTCGCCCGGGTTTTCGAGGAAGCTCTCGGAGTTCTCGGCGGTCTCGATGTCCTTGTTAACAATGCCGGCATCGCAGGGCCGACCGCACGGGTGGAGGAGATCAACCCGGAGGATTGGGATCGTTGCCTCGAGGTCTGCATTACCGGACAGTTCAACTGCACGCGTCTCGCGGTGCCTCACCTGAGAAAAAGCGAGAACGCCTCGATCGTGAATCTGTCCTCCGCCGCAGGCCGGTTCGGTTTTCCCCTGCGCTCCCCATACGCCGCCGCCAAATGGGCCGTCATCGGCTTCACGAAATCGCTCTCGCGGGAGCTGGGTGAGGACGGCATCCGCGTGAACGCGATTCTGCCCGGGGTCGTTGCCGGGGACCGCCAGCGCCGGGTGCTCGAGGCCAAAGCCCAGCAGCTTGGCGTATCGTTCGAGGAGATGCAGCGCCGGGCGCTCGCGAACACGTCCCTGAAGGAATACGTGACGGCGCAGCAGCTGGCCGATCAGATCGTCTTCCTGTGCTCGCCGCTGGGACGCACGATCTCGGGACAGGCCATTGCCGTCGACGCCGATCTCCAGGCTCTTTTCTGAGGAATGATGATCGGCGCGGCCTGCAGCTTCCTTCCATTTCAAAGCTCATTTCGGAGTTCAAGCGATGATCTCTCCCGAGGCCTATCCCACCATTCCGGATCTTGCCGGAAAGGTCATCCTCATCACCGGCGCGAGCACCGGGATCGGAGCCGCGGCAGCAGTCGCGTTCGGGCACAATAAGGCGCGAGTGGCAATCCACTACAACGCCAGCGAGAGTCCGGCGCAGCAAGTCGCCGAGGAGGTAAGGGCGGCTGGCGGCGAGGCTTTCCTGGTCCAGGCTGACGTGACCGAGCCCGAGGCGGCGGCGCGGGTTGTGGCCGACACCATCGGGCATTTCGGCCGTCTTGACGTTCTCGTCAACAATGCCGGCGGCTTGGTCAAGCGGACGCCGATCAAGGACTACACGGACGAGTATGTGGATGCGGTGCTCGCCCTGAACGTCGAGCAGGTCGTGCGCTTCGTTCGCGAGGGAGTTTCTCACATGCGACCACAGGGAGGTGGCTCGATCATCAATGTATCGTCGATCGCCGCGCGTCACGGTGGTGGGCCAGGATCGGTCATCTATGCCGCAGCCAAGGGCTTCATCTCGGTGGCCACTCGGGGCTGGGCCAAGGAGTTGGTCAAGGACGGCATCCGGGTCAACGCGGTTTCGCCGGGCGTCATCATGACACCCTTCCATGAGCGCTATTCGACTCCGGAACAGCTTGCCGCCATGCAAGCCACCATCCCCATGGATCGCCTCGGTTCTCCAGAAGATTGCGTCGGTGCCTTCCTCTATCTCGCTTCCAATCAGCTCAGCGGCTACGTCACAGGCCAGGTAATGGAGGTGAATGGCGGGCAATACATGCCGTGACCATCAGGGATGGAAAAGAAGGAAGGGGGCTAAACGGATGACTGATTTTCTTTATCGCACTGTCGTTATTGGAATTGGCGCAACGGCGCTGCTCGATCTCTGGGCCTTGATCCTGCAGCGGTTCTTCAAGATTCCCGCACCGAACTGGGGGCTGGTGGGGCGTTGGTTCTGCCATCTGACAGAAGGCAAAGTGTTTCACGACGACATCACGCTCGCGCGCGCCTATGCGTCGGAGCGTGCCGTCGGTTGGATCGGACATTATGTGATCGGCATCGTTTATGCGGCCGCCCTGCTGGCCTTTACCCGTCCGGACTGGCCTTCAGCGCCGACATTGGCGCCGGCGCTTGCGGTGGGCCTCATCACAGTTGGGGCCGGTTGGTTTCTCCTTCAGCCCGGAATGGGGGCCGGCATCGCCGCTTCCAAGCGGCCCAACGCCACCCAGATCAGAGCCCTCAACATTGTTGGCCATGTCGTCTTTGGCTTCGGGCTGTACGCGAGCGCGCTTCTTATTCGATAAGCTTATCGGATGGGCGCGTGACAGGACATTAGTCTATCGTGGAGTGGAAAATAGGAAGAGCCGGTCAATAATCTTATCGTGACGCAACACAACTCAAAGACCGGCTCCAGATGAACGAGGCGCCGGCACATCGGGAGGAAAGAATGCTGCGCCGTGGTTTCCTGAAGACACTAGCCGTTGCTGCCATCTCGCTTGTCTCTGCTGCCGAGTATGCTTGGGCTGCCTATCCTGAGCGACCGGTCACCATTATCGTTCCCTGGGCTGCCGGCGGAGGCACGGATGCGACCGCTCGCATCATCGGCTCCCTGCTTGAGAAGGAGCTTGGTCAGCCGGTCAATGTCGTCAACAGGACGGGCGGCAGCGGCGTCGTAGGGCATGACGCCATCGCCGCGGCGGCGCCGGATGGCTATACCCTCGGGCTTGCGACGGTCGAGATCGGCATGCTGCATTGGCAAGGCCTCACCCAGCGCGACTACAAGGATTACACGCCCATTGCCTTGATGAACCTCGATCCCGCGGGCGTTCAGGTGCGCGCAGACGCGCCTTACAAAACCGTGAACGACCTGCTGGACGACATCAAGAAGAACCCGGGCAAGTTCAAGGCATCGGGGACAGGGCAGGGTGGCATTTGGCACCTGGCAATTGCCGGCATGCTCGACAGTCTCAATATCGATCCGAGCACTGTCCGCTGGGTGCCGAGCCAGGGCGCTGCGCCGGGGCTTCAGGATCTCGTCGCGGGGGGCGTCGACATTGCTCCCTGCTCGCTTCCGGAGGCTCGCTCCCTCATCGAAGCAGGCCGCGTGAAGAGCATTGCCATCATGAATCCCGAGCGCAACCCGGCGTTCCCGGACGTTCCCACGCTTGCGGAGCAGACAGGCAGCAAATGGGCTATCGGCGCGTGGCGCGGCATCGTCGGGCCGAAGGGCATGTCAGCGGACGTCACGAAGCGGCTCGCCGAGGCATTGGACAAGATTTACAAGAGCAAAGAGTACAATGACTTCATGAGCCAGCGGGGCTTCGGCGTGAAGTTCGCGGCAGGCGAGGAGTTTCTGGCGTTCTGGAAGAAGAGCGACGAGGATCTCGGAGCGGTCATGAAAAAAGTCGGGTTGGCCAAGTAGCCGGGCCGACCTCGATGCGCGTCAACGATGCAATCATCGGTGCAGTGCTCCTCGCCTTTGCGATCGCAATGTTCGCTTATGCGAGGACGCTTCCCGCCATTCCGGGTCAGGAATACGGCGCAGCCGTCTTCCCGATGCTCATCTCTACTGGCCTCGCGGGCTGTGGAATCCTGCTGATAGCCTCGGGCCGTCGCCACTGGCAGGGCGCCGTGGTTTGGAACGATTGGGCTCGCACCCACCATGCCTGGGTGAGGCTTGCCGTCGTCTTCGCCTTGATCCTGGCCTACATCCTGGCTGCGCCGGCACTCGGCTTCGTGCCGATCTCAATCGTCATCCTGCTGGTGTTTCTGGTGATGATGGGCGTTCGTTGGTGGATCGCCGCGGCAGTAGCGGTCGCTGCAACGTTTTTGATTCAGCAGACCTTCGTCGGATTGCTGCGCGTCCCTCTCCCACTAGGGCTCCTTGGGCCCTGACCCCGATGATGTCATGAATGCGATTGAGACAGCTTTCGGCCTCGTATTCCAGCCAGCGGTGCTGGTGACGATCTTTCTCGCGGCCCTGTTCGGGCTCGTCGTCGGCGCTATCCCCGGCCTGACCGCGACGATGGCAATCGCGCTTCTGGTTCCGGTGACGTTCTTCATGGATCCGGTGCCGGCGGTGGGAGCCATGGTAACCTGCTCCGCCATGGCCATTTTTGCAGGCGATATCCCGGGCACGCTGTTGCGCATCCCGGGAACTCCTGCTTCCGCAGCCTATACGGACGAAGCGTACATGATGACCCGCAATGGAGAGGGGGAGATCGCCCTGGGGGCCAACCTGCTCTTCTCGGCCATCGGTGGATTGTTCGGGACAATCGTGCTCATCCTGTCTGCTCCGGCCCTTGCCGAGGTCGCCTTAAAGTTTAGCTCCTTTGAGTATTTCTGGTTGGCATTGCTCGGGCTGACCTGTGCGGTGTTCATCGGAACGGGATCGCCGGTGAAAGGCTTCGTCAGCCTGTTCATCGGTCTATTCGTTTCGACCATCGGGCTGAACAATCCGGCCGGCGTGCCCCGCTTCACGTTCGGAAATGCTGAACTCACCGGAGGCGTAAACTTCATTGCGGCCATGATTGGCCTGTTCGCCGTGTCCGAGATTTTTCGGTTTGCCATCTCCCATAGCATCCAAGCCGTGCCGCAGGCCGTGATGGGCAATCTCTTTCGGGGCTGGGGACAGATGATGGTGCAGTATTGGCCGCAGCAGCTGCGCGGCAACGTGCTGGGCACGATCATCGGCGCGTTGCCGGGGGCCGGAGCCGACATCGCGGCCTGGGTGAGTTACGCGGTGAGCAAGAAGATGTCCCGCACCCCCGAGAAGTTCGGGAAGGGGCATGTGGAAGGAATTATCGAAAGCACGTCATCGAACAATGCGGCTCTCGCGGGCGCCTGGGTCCCGGCGCTCGTTTTCGGTATTCCGGGCGACAGCATCACGGCCATCGTAATTGGCGTGCTCTACCTGAAGAACATGAACCCGGGTCCGACGATCTTCATCAATAATCCGCAATACATCTATGCGGTGTTCATCATCTTCATTCTGGCCAATCTGGTGATGCTGCCCCTTGGCTGGGCAGCCATCAAGGGCGCCAAGACCATCCTGCGCATTCCGCGCGAGATCCTGATGCCGTGCATCCTCATGTTCTGCATCGTCGGCGCGTTCGCGATCAATAACTCCGCCTTCGGCGTTGCCGTGATGCTGATCTTTGGAGTGCTCGGATTCTTGATGGAGGAGAACGACATCCCGGTCGCCCCGTGCATCCTCGGCATCGTGCTTGGCCCGATGCTCGAGGAAAATTTCGTGACCTCCATGATCAAGTCGGATGGAAGCTTCCTCGCGTTCTTCGAGCGGCCGATTGCGGGCTCGCTTGGTGTAGTCACATTGCTCGTCTGGTTTGTCCCGTTGCTGATGGCGGTGCTGCGCTCCAGGCAGGCGACAATTCCGAGAGCAGGCTGAAACAACGCACGGGAGCAGATCTGCGAGAACCCATCCCCACGTCACCGGATAAACTGGTCGACGTAGTCGGCTCCGAGGCCGTTCCTTGCATAGTGCGCGCGGCACTTCTCGATTCGCGTGAAGACGTCGTCGAAGCCGGTCGCATTACCGTCCGGATCGACATAAATCATGGCTCCGTTCACTTGGAACAGGGTGATCATCTCCTCGACGTGCGGATCGACCACCAGCGTATGCGTCTCGCCGGGAGCCTCATAGGCGTAAGAGCCCTCGGTCGCAATCCAATCATGCTCCAAGTACCGCCATTCTCCCTTCAGCACGAACGCATGCACCGGTTGAGGATGGCGATGGCGCGAGAGAACGCCCGACTTCCGCACACGGAGAAGGTTCATCCAATATCCCCGCGAGGCTGCAAGCAGCAGCGGACGAAACCACACGTTCTCCTCCACGGGAACCCATATCCGTTCGTCCGTCGGGATGGCGTTCGGGATCACTAGCTCCGGCGGAGAGTCCTTCGGCTGCGGATGCTTGTAGGGTACCCACTTATCGTTCGCGGGAGCGATAGGAGAGGTGGGGTCTGAACGGGACATGCGATCTGCTCCTGTGAGCTCTTGTTGCAATTACATTGTGAGATAACCGCCATCGATGGCGAGGATGGCGCCCGTCACGAAACGGGCCGCGGGCGAGGCCAGGAAGACGACGCCGCCGGCCACTTCCTCCGGCGTCCCCCAGCGCCCCATCGGCGTGCGAGACAGGATCGGGCTGCTGCGCTCGGGATCATCCTGCAGGGCCTGCGTGAGCGGGGTCGCGATCCAACCCGGTGCAATGGCATTGACGCGGATGCCGTCGGCCGCCCATGCGGCGGCAAGGCTCTTCGTCAACTGGCCGATTCCTCCTTTCGAGGCGCTGTAGGCCGGCACGCGTGGTCCACCGAAGAAGGTGAGCATCGACGCGATATTCACGACCGAACCCAGGGCCTCGCGCAATTTTTCTTTCGCGGCCGAGCAGACACGCATGGTTCCGGTCAGATTGACGGCGATCACGTCGGCAAAGATCTCTGGATTGTGTTCGATATCGCGACGGATCACGCCCGCGGCATTGACCAGGATATCCAGGCGGTCGAAACGTGCGAGCAGGCTGTCGATCGCGCAGGCGTCGCGCACGTCGAGCACGGCAAACGAGATCCCTGCATTGATCTCGTCGTCCGCCGCCCGTGTCCGCTCGGTCTCGGTCGCTCCCGTCGCAGTGACATTGGCTCCCAGGTCCCGGAAAGCTCTGGCACAGGCAAGCCCGATTCCGCTCGTGCCGCCCGTGATCAGAACGGTTTGGCCGTCGAAGAGATAAGAGGCAAAAGCGTCTGTGATCGGCATGCCGCTATCGGTTCCGTGATGTTGATGGGATACGTGGTCGGATTCGGAATGCTCTATTTCGGGCGAGACTAGGGACGCCACTCTACCATGGGCCTATGGCTGCGCCGAGAGTGGAAAACGGTATCGTCATGAAAACGCCAAGGTATCTGCTCTTGATACAAACATGAGGAAACCTCCGAAGCAGCCAAGCCAATCTGACAACCTCAACGGGCGGAATGATATGGATAGTTCGCCACGCTCAAGATCAGCCACTCAGAAATCGCGCCCTGCGTCGAAGCGCAAGAGGGAGACGGTTCCCGACCAATTAAGCACCGGGATGTCCGGTGGTGTACTGGAAAGCGCGGAAGGAAACACTCCCTCCAGCATTCCGCCACCACAGGACGCCGCTCTCGCAGATGCCCGCAACTTGACTGCGGGAGACATTCTGAGCGGGGAGGATCAGCAAGGCCGACGACACGAGAGCAGAGACGAAGCGAAGCAGCAGGTGCAGATGATCGCAGTCACTGATGGTCTTGCTCCAAAGGAACCTGATCAGGGCGTCGCAAGCTCTTTATCCCAGCCCAATGAAGCTGTGGAGTTGCAAACAGACCAGAAACAGGAGGCAATTCAGCCTCACCCGACGGTTCACGAAGTCAGGTCGCGGAGCCATGGGGCTCGGGAACCAATAAACCCAGTCTACATTCTTGCCGCGATCGGCCTTGGCATTCCGGCTTTGCTGCTGATCCCGCTGGTCGGAATGAATCCGGGAGTTCAGGACGGGACTCTCACGATCATCGTGACCTTTCTCGTCGTCGCTGCCTTCGTCTCGGCTGCGGTGCTCGAAATCAAGAGACTGGCTGATCAGCCGCCTGACGGCGACCACCATTGAAAGGGAGGTACTAATATTCGAGTCCTCTATCCATCACTGCTGCATGGGCCCTGAGCCGAGCTCTTGCTACGTTCCAATCACGTCTTGCTATCTTGTACCTCGAGGGGGATGGTGAGAACCACTTCGTCGGCCTCGTCCACAATTTCAATCATGAAGCCATTCCGCTGATCAGCCGATAGATCACCCCAATACGGCACGACCTCAGTGAAAACTCTGGCTATTTGCAGCGCAATGTCTTTCGCAGCGTCGGCATCAGCCAAGTCAAAACTTCTCGGATACCTGACGCGATCTTGCTGGCTTGAGACAAAAAATCTGTATCTCGGCATGGCAAGAATATTAGCCAAACAACCGGTTTGGGTAAGCCTCTCTTAGGGATTAGTTCACATAAGCAGGCAACGATCAGTTCTACTCTTTGGACGAGGATGATTAACCAGCCGCAGTGTAACGGATTAGACCGCTTTTGCGCTGAGATCGTTCCTAGATTGCCTGCACCAGCTGGTCGATACTGGCTTTCGCATCGCCGTAGAACATGCGGGTGTTGTCCTTGTAGAACAGCGGGTTTTCAATGCCGGAATAGCCGGTGCCCTGACCCCGCTTCGAGACAAAGACCTGCTTGGCCTTCCACACCTCCAGCACCGGCATGCCGGCGATCGGGCTGTTCGGGTCTTCCTGCGCGGCCGGGTTTACGATGTCGTTCGAGCCGATCACGATCACCACATCCGTGCTCGCAAAGTCCTCGTTGATCTCGTCCATCTCCAGCACGATGTCGTAGGGCACCTTGGCCTCGGCCAGCAGCACGTTCATGTGGCCCGGGAGACGGCCCGCCACGGGGTGGATGGCAAACCGCACGTCCTTGCCTTTCGCGCGCAGGCGACGGGTGAGTTCCGACACCGACTGCTGCGCCTGCGCGACCGCCATGCCGTAGCCCGGCACGATGATGACGCTGTCGGCTTCCTCCAGCGCTGTGGCCACACCGTCGGCGTCAATGGCGATCTGCTCGCCGTCAATCGCCATCACCGGACCTGCTGTGGCCCCAAAGCCGCCCAGGATCACGCTGATGAAGCTCCGGTTCATCGCCTTGCACATGATGTAGCTGAGGATCGCGCCCGAGGAGCCCACCAGCGCACCCGTCACGATCAGCAGATCGTTGCCCAGCGTGAAGCCGATGGCCGCTGCCGCCCAGCCCGAGTAGGAGTTGAGCATCGACACCACCACGGGCATGTCCGCCCCGCCGATCCCCATGATCAGGTGATAGCCGATGAAGAACGCCAGCAGTGTCATCCCCACCAGGGCCCAGATGCCCGCGCCGTTCACGTACATCACGCACAGACCGAGCGAGAGCAGGGCCGCACCGGCATTGAGCCCATGTCCGCCCGGCAGCTTCCTGGCCTTGCCGTCGACCTTGCCGGCGAGCTTGCCGAAGGCGATCACCGAGCCCGTAAACGTCACCGCGCCAATGAACACGCCCACGAAGACCTCGACCTTCAGGATCGCGGTCTCGACGCCGCTCTTGTGCGCCAGCACTCCGGCAAAGCCGGTCAGAGCCTGCCGGGAGGCCCCGTCCAGGGCCAGAACTCGCCCGAGCTCGAGGTCCGCGTTGAAGCCGATGAACACTGCCGCCAAACCGACGAAGGAGTGCAGCGCCGCCACCAGCTGCGGCATCTCGGTCATCTCGACCTTCTTGGCCACATACCAGCCGATGCCTGAGCCGATCACCAGCATGGCGGCAATCACGGCGTAGTTGCCCACACCGGGCCCGAATACGGTCGCCCCTACGGCCAGCGCCATGCCGGCAATGCCGTACCACACGGCGCGCTTGGCGCTTTCTTGGCCGGAGAGGCCGCCGAGCGACAGGATGAACAGAACGGCGGCCGCCACATAGGCGGCGGAGACAAGGCCAAAGCTCATCGGGGGATCCTCACGACTTCTGGAACATGGCCAGCATCCGGCGCGTGACCAGGAAGCCGCCGACGATGTTGATGGTGGCGATCAGGAACGACAGGGCGGCCAGGATGACCACCAGCCCATGGCTGGAGCCGACCTGCAGCAGGGCGCCGAGCACCACGATGCCGGAGATGGCGTTGGTCACCGCCATCAGCGGCGTGTGCAAGGAGTGGCTGACACTCCAGATCACCTGGAATCCGACGAAGCAGGCCAGTGCAAAGACAATGAAATGGGCCATGAAGCTCGCTGGTGCATAGGCGCCGATCAGCGCGATCAGCAGGCCGCCCAAGACGAGTAGCCCCACCTGGGTCTTGGTCTGGTTCCTGAAGGCAGTCGCCTCTTGCGCGCGCTTTTCCGCCGGGGTGAGTTCCTTGGGCTTTTCCTTCGGTTTGGCCGCTGCGATCGCCTGCACCTTGGGTGGGGGCGGCGGATAGGTGATCGCGTCCGCGTGCGTCACGGTCGCGCCGCGGATCACGTCATCGTCCATGTTGTGGACGATGACGCCATCCTTCTTCGGCGTCAGATCGGCGAGGAAGTGGCGGATGTTGTTAGCGTAGAGGGTCGAGGCTTGTGCAGCCATGCGGCTGGGAAAATCGGTATAGCCGATGATGGTGACGCCGTTGTCGGTCACGATCTTCTGGTCCGGCACGGTCAGGTCGCAGTTGCCGCCGCGCTCGGCCGCGAGATCGACGATCACCGAGCCCGGCTTCATCGCCCGCACCATGTCCGCGAGCCACAGCTTCGGCGCCGGCCGGCCGGGGATCAGGGCCGTGGTGATGACGATGTCCATCTCGGGCGCGAGCTCGCGGAACTTGGCGAGCTGCTTCTCGCGGAATTCCGGGCTGGACGGGGCGGCATAGCCGCCGGTGGCGGCAACGTCCTGCGTCTCTTCGAATTCGAGGAAGACGAACTGGGCACCCATGGACTCGATCTGCTCGGCCACCTCGGGGCGGACATCGAAGGCATAGGTGAGCGCGCCGAGTGAGGTGGCGGTGCCGATGGCGGCCAGTCCGGCCACACCGGCGCCCACCACGAGCACCTTGGCCGGCGGAATCTTGCCGGCGGCGGTGACCTGTCCGGTGAAGAAGCGGCCGAAATGGTTGCCGGCCTCGATCACGGCACGGTAGCCCGCGATGTTGGCCATGGAGGAGAGCGCGTCCATCTTCTGGGCGCGGGAGATGCGCGGCACCATGTCCATGGCCACGACGGTCGCGCCTCTCTCCCTGCACAGTTCCAGGAGGTCCGGATTCTGGGCCGGCCAGAAGAACGAGATCAAGGTCTGGCCTCGGCGGAGCATCTGGGCTTCTGCCGTCTCAGGCCCGCGTACCTTCACCACCACATCGGCGGCCGCGAACACCGCTTCGGCGGATGGCAGGATCTCGACGCCGGCTGCCAGATAAGCCGCATCGGGGAAGCCCGCCCGTTCGCCGGCGCCGGCCTCGATCAGGCAGGCATGCCCCAGCTTCTGCAACTGGATGGCGGACTCGGGTGTCATCGCCACCCGGTTCTCGCCCCCAAAGATTTCTCTCGGTGCTCCGATCTTCATCGTATTCCTCCAGCTCCGTCAGCAGGATGTCGTTCGGTTATTTCCGAATACCGGAGAGCCCCGCCAGCGTCCGTTGCGTTCTTTCGGTGATCGCATCCCATGCACCGCGCCTGATGTCTTCGGCGGGAGTGAGCCAGGATCCACCCACGGCGATCACATTCTGCAGGGCGAGCCACTCGGATGCATTGGCTTCGCTGATCCCTCCCGTCGGGCAAAAGCGGATGTCAGGAAAGGGACCACTGAAAGCCCGGAGAGCGTTGATTCCGCCGGAGAAGGCAGCGGGGAAGAACTTCAGGAGCGTGAAACCACGCTCCCGCGCCGCCATGATCTCCGATGCCGTGGCGACTCCAGGGATGAAAGGAAGACCGCTATCGGCTGCGGCGTCGAGCAGTCGAGGCGTGGCTCCGGGGCTCAACGCGAACTGGGCACCGATCCTCTTCGCTTGGTCCAGATCGGAATCGCTTGTCACAGTCCCAAGCCCGACGACGGCCTCTGGAACGCCATTGATGATCGCGGCGGCTGCGTGCAAGGCCACTGGGGTGCGAAGCGTGATTTCGAGGACCTTCAGGCCGCCCTCGACGAGAGCTTGTGCCAGCGGGACCGCGTCCTCGATACGCTCAATCGTAATGACCGGGATGATTGGGGAACTAGAGAACGCATCCCGTATGGGCCCACTTGGGAGGTTGGTGGGATCTGCATCATCTAATCGCATGCCGGAGTTCCTTCTGAAGGTGTTCATCTGATTTGGAGGTCCGGCATGGCGGCTTTCGGGATGATGGCGCCCCGGTGGCGCACCACCGCTCCGGCGATGCGATGTCCGTTTCTGGCCGCGTTTTCGGGACTGGCCCCCGACAGACGCGCGGCAAGATATCCGGCCGCAAAACTGTCGCCGGCAGCGGTCGTGTCCACCACGTCGGCAACCGGAGTCGCCGCGACGACGACATCGGTTTCGCCTGCGAGGACGCGACATGCCGGTTCCGGTGTCTTAAGGATCAGCTCAGCCGACGCTCTATATGCGAAAAGCTCCTCCACTCCCTGATCTCCAAAGATGAGATGCAGGTCTTCGCTTGAAGCGAAGATCAAATCGGACTGCCGCATGATCTGCCGGTATGCGTTTCGTGCGACCGGGAGATCCGGCCATCCGCGGGGACGGAAATTGGTGTCGAAGGCAATTCGGCAGCCTTGCTCTTTCGCTTGGGTAAGAGCCTGTTGGAGTCGAAGGCGGCCCTTGTCCGAGTAAAGGGACAAGGTGATCCCCGACAGATAGATCACATCATAGGCGGCGAGTCGCTCGATCGTACGATCCGTCTCGGGATTGTCGAAGAGAAGGCGCGCTGCCGCATTGTCCCGCCAGTACGAAAACGAGCGTTCACCGGCCTCGTCTGTCGTGATGATGTATAGACCTGGGAGCTTACCTTTGAGGCGGAGCACCATACTGGTTCCGACACCCTCCGTCCGCCAGACGGCGAGCATCTCCTCGCTCCAGGAATCATCTCCAAGTGCGGTCACGTAGTCTGTCCGCATGCCAAGGCGAGCCAGATAGATTGCGGTGTTGAGCGTGTCTCCGCCATAGCCCTGAGTAAAGGCTCCTGGCGCTGTCTGAGACAGCTCGATCATGCATTCGCCCACACATGCAATGCGTGTCATCGTTCCCTCACCGGACAAAGCCCCTCCGCCGGACATGGCGCACGTCACGTATGGACTCACCAGCCGGCGGATGCCTACAGTTTTTTACAGCGGCAGATCTCTCAGGGCTGAGACAGCCGTCATGACGCCGCGCAGCTCGGCAAGACCTTTGAGGCGTCCGATTGCCGGATAGCCCGGGTGCGTGGGTTTACCGACATCATCGAGCAGCTCGTGGCCGTGGTCCGGCCGCATCGGAATGCGCCAGCGCGGATCGCCCGCATCCTTCCGGCGTTTCTGCTCTTCCAGGAGCACCGTCACGAGGGCCACCATGTCGGTGTCGCCACCCAGATGATCCGCTTCCATGAAGGAGCCGTCCGGGTCCTTCGCCACATTGCGCAGGTGGGCAAACCAGATCCGGCTTGCGAACCGCCTTGCAATCGCCGGTACATCGTTCGTTGGGCCTGCCCCGAGCGAGCCGCTGCACAGCGTCAGCCCGTTCGCTGGCGCGTCCACGGCGCCCAGAATGAACGCGAGATCGTTTTCGTTCGAGACGATGCGGGGCAGACCCATCAGTGGCCGCGGCGGATCGTCGGGATGGATGCACATGCGGATGCCGACCTCCTCGGCCGCCGGAATCACCTCGCGCAGGAAGCGGGCGAGGTTCTCACGCAGGGCCGCGGCATCGATCTCCCGGTAACGGTCGAGCACCACGCGCAGACCCGGGATATCATAGCGGTCATAGGCACCGGGCAGTCCGGCCATGATGTTGGCGAGAAGCTTGCTGCGGTCACTCTCCGAGGACCGGTCGAACCATGTCCTGGCTCGGGCGAGCACCTCGGGCGCATACTCTGCCTCAGCTCCCGACCGCTTGAGCATAAAGCAGTCGAAGGCGGCAAACTCGTGCAAGTTGAAGCGCAGAGCCGTGCCGCCGCCGGGCAGTGGATGGGCGAGTTCGGTGCGTGTCCAATCGACCACTGGCATGAAATTGTAGCAGACGGTGGTGATGCCGCATTGGGCCAAGTTGCGCAAAGACTGCCGGTAGTTGTCGAAGAGAACCGTGAGATCGCCCTCACCAATCTTGATGCTCTCGTGGATCGGCAGACTCTCGACCACGCTCCAGCGGAGGCCCAGTGATGGATCCGCGGCGATTTCGGCCTTGCGCTTTTCAATCTCCTGGACGCTCCAGACCACGCCATAGGGGATGTGGTGCAGAGCCGTCACGATACCGGTCGCGCCGGTCTGGCGAATATGGGAAAGCTGAACGGCATCCGGTGGACCAAACCAACGCCACGTCTGTTCCATGATCATAACCTCATAGGAGCCGGGCTTAGCAACCGGCGGGAGTAGGGAGTTCCTCTGCGGCACCGCGGGCGCCGCGTGAGAGGAGGCGGGTATAGGCGCCAATCAGCGCGCTCTCGAAACGAGCATCACGCGGCAGGTCGGAGCCGAAGATGGCGTCGATCGACAGAATCGCGCGGACCCGGTCCTGCGGGGCGTCGCCGGCGCGGTCGAGAACCGTGCGCAGTTGGGAGGCGAGGGGGTCCCGAACGTCGATCTCACGCCCGCGTTCGTCAATTCCGCCGACGTAGCGGAGCCAGGCGGCAATCGCGAGGGCAATCCGGGGCAATGGCAGATTGCGCGAGAGGCGCTCGCGCGCGGTCGCCAACAACCGCTGCGGTAGCTTTTGTGAGCCATCCATGGCGATCTGCCACGTGCGGTGCCGGATCGCCGGATTGGAGAAACGCTCCAGAAGCACGTTCGCATATGTGGAGAGATCGGTTCCGGGTGGCGCCGGCACGACCGGGATAATCTCCTGCCAGAGGTCTCTGACGAAGCCTTTCAGAACCGGATCGGCTACGGTATCTGCAATCGTTTCATGGCCTGCGAGATAGCCGAGATAGGCGAGGGCAGAGTGCGCTCCGTTAAGGAGCCGGAGCTTCATGTGCTCGTATGGAGCAACATCGCTGACCAGTTCGGCTCCGACATTCTCCCAACGCGGACGTGCGCGATCGATGAACTGGTCCTCGATTACCCACTGGCGATAAGGCTCGTGAACGACGGGGGCGGCATCCGCGAGGCCCGTGAGGCGGGCAGCCTCGGCGATATCCTCGTCCGTCGTTGCCGGCACAATCCGATCCACCATTGTGGACGGGAAAGCAGCATGGGTTTCCACCCAGGTGGCGAGGCCGCAATCCCGCAGGGCTGCGAAATCGCTGACGAGCGATGCGAGAAGGCGCCCATTCGAGGGAAGGTTGTCGCAGCAGAGGACCGTAAATGGAGCCATGCCTTCATCCCGCCGGCGCTCCAATGCAGCCAGGATGAAGCCGACGGCAGTGCGTGGCTCACCCGGATGCTCAAGGTCGTGCTGGATGTCGGGATGATGCTGCTGCAGACGCCCGGTCGCCGGATCGATGCAGTAGCCCTTTTCCGTGACGGTCAGGCTGACGATGCGGACGCTGGGATCCGCCATGGCCTCGACCACCGCCACCGGGTCCTCCGGAGCAACGAGGACGGAACCGAGGCAGCCGACGATCCGCGCCGACACGCCCAAGCGATCCTTCTGCAGTGCCGTGTAGAGACCGTCCTGCGGCATGAGGCGGTTGCGCTGGTCCGGGCGCTGGAGGCTGACGCCGACCATTCCCCAGTCGCCGGGTTCGGACGCGAGCAGGTCTTCCGTGTAGAGAGCCTGGTGCGCCCGTACGAACGCGCCAAGCCCCAGATGCACGATTCCCGTACGCATCCGGTCGCGAGCATAGCCCGGGAGCGTCGTTACGGCCTTCGCGCCCGCAAGCGTCGTCCGTGAAAGGAGAGGGAGGCCTGCTGTCATGAGATCGTGCTTGTTAGACATCGTTGATGATCAGGTCCGGATGCTCGGCCGCGAGTTTCTCGGTAATTTTCAGGACTTCGGAGAGATGGATGCGCATCGCTGCCTCGGCAGCCTCAGGGTCTCTCTGGGTAATGGCGTTGAGAATGTCTTTATGTTGCGCGATGAGTGTCGTGACAGGCGTCCTTGCCGGCAGGCTCAGAAAGCGTATCCGATCGAACTGAGACTTCTCCCGCTCCAGCACGGACCAGATCTGGGCGATACCGATATCGTCCGCCAAAGCACGATGGAAAGCATCGTCTGCAAGCGTGAAGCGCTCGGGATCGCCCTGAGCTTCCTCCTGCTCACCAAGAGATGCCAACGCGTGCTCTCGCGCCTGCGTAGAAAGACCGCGCTCGGCGGCGCGCCTGACGATGGCAATCTCCAAGGCTTCGCGCACGAAACGCGCCCGCTGCATGGATGCCAGTGAGATCCGACTCACGAAGCTGCCGCGCTGCGGAAGAACCTCGATCAGCCCTTCCTCAACGAGCCGGATGAGGGCTTCCCGCACCGGAGCACGACTGGTGCCGAAGCGGAGAGAAAGCTCGTTCTCCGACAGACGCACCCCCGGCTTGAGCCGGAGCGTCACGATGTCATCGCGAATCTGCGCATGGATGGCGCGCACCGTCATCGAGGGAAGCGAGGCCGCTGTGCCTTGGATACGTTCAGTTCTGGGTGGCGTGCGTGTCGATGACATCGGAGGCTCACTTGTAGAACAGGCTAGGTAGCCAAAGCGAGATTTCAGGGATGTAAGACACCAGGAACAGGATCAGGATGTTGCAAACAAGGAAGGGCCAGATTGCGCGAGAGATTGCTCCAAGAGAGATCTTGGCAATGTTGGCTGCCACGAAGAGACACACGCCTACCGGCGGCGTCGTCAGGCCGATCATCAGGTTGAGCACTGCGAAGGTCGCAAAATGGATCGGGTCGATACCGACTTTGACGGCGACAGCGAGCAGGGGCGGGAACAGAATGATCAGGGCTGCAATCGTCTCCATGAAGGTGCCGACAATCAGAAGAAGGATGTTGATCAGAAGAATGATCAGATACTTGTTCGTGGTCAGCGAAAGCATCGCGTCGGCGATCATCTGTGGAATCTGTTCGCTGGTGAGAATCCAGCCGAAGACGTTCGCCAGGCCGACCAGAAGGATCAAGGCGCCGGAGCCGATGGCGCTCTCAAGCATCAGCTTGGGAAGGTGGCTCAGCCTGAAGCCTTTGTAGATGAACAGGCCAACCACGAAAGCATAGAGTGCCGAGACGATCGATGCTTCGGTCGGGGTGAAGAAGCCGCCCACGATCCCGAACAGGATGACACCCGTCATCAGAAGAGCCCAGAATGCGCCCTTGCTGGTGGAGAGAACATGGCCGAGACCGCCCCAGGTGCCTTTTGGATAACCGCGCTTGCGTGACAGAATGTAGACGGTCAGCATCATGCCCAGGCCCAGCAGGAGTCCTGGAACGGCGCCTGCCAGAAACATCTTTCCGACGGAGAGACCTGTCAAAGTGCCCACGATGATCATTGGGACGCTGGGCGGGATAATGGGGCCGACCGTCGAGGCTGCCGCCGTCACAGCTGCCGCGAAGGGCGCGTCATAGCCGGACTTGCGCATGGCGGGAATCATGACGGAACCGATCGAGGCCGTCTCCGCGACAGCCGTGCCCGAAATTCCGGCGAAGATCATCGAGCCGAGGACATTTGCCAGACCGAGGCCACCGCGGATGTGGCCGACGACTGCGTTGCCGAAGCGCACGATCTGGTCGGTGATGCCACCGCCGTTCATCAGGTTGCCGGCGAGCACGAAACCGGGAATGCAGAGCAGGACGAAAGAATCCATGCCTGCAAACATGAACTGGGGCACGACGCTGAGATCGATGTCTGCGCCGATAAGATACACAGCCGCTGCAAGGCCCAGCGAGATGCCGACTGGAACACCCAGGACGAGGCAGACCGCGAAGGTCGTGAAGAGAAGGGTGACAAGCATCAGAGGAGCTCCCCATGGCTTGCAGGCGCGGATTGTCCGAAACCGAAGAGCCGAGCGAGTGAGAAGAAGGCAAGAGAAATTGGGATGATCAGCGTGACCACGTAGATCACCACCATGGGTATGTCGATTGAGCGCGCCCGTTCACCAATGCTGCCCGCGACGTAATCGTAGGCCCCCGGAATGATAGCGACGGCGAATCCGAGAATGATGAGATCGACGATCCGGTCGATCACCCGTCGGACACTCTCAGGCAGCGGCCCAACGAAGAGGTCGACATTGACGAGTTCTCCGCGAAGAACGGCGATGCCGCACGAGAAGGCAACAAGATAGACCAGTGCGAAGCGGGCAACCTCTTCCGTCCATGAGGGAGATGGAAAGCCCGGTATCCGGCCAAGCACCTGGATCGTGACCACGGCAATCAGGACGCTGAATGCCGCAAGCGTGCCGTAACGGCAGAGCGAAAGGGTAGCCGCCATTAATGCGGCAAAAACATTGCGCATGGTCACTCTCCTTCGCGTGACGTCGTTTCGAACCCAGTCCGACAAGACCTGAGCCGCTTCCGAAGAAGGCGGCTCAGGAGCTCATCGAGCGTGATTACTTCGTCGCGATGATTTCGTCGTAGAGCGGCTTGATCTCCGCAGGGAGGGATGAAGCGACTGCCTGCTGCGCCTTGGTGGCGAAAGCGGCCTTGTCGGAAGCGACAAACTCCATGCCTTTCGCCTTTAGATCGGCGGCAAGCTGCTCTTCGTCCTTCAGGAATAGGCCGCGCTCATATGCCTGGGCGGCCTTGGCTGCTTCGGCAATCGCGTTCTGCTGCTCGGCAGGCAAACGTCCGAGCTTCTTGCTACCGCCGACCAGATAAATCCAGCTCAGAACGTGATCGGTCTGGTTGACGTACTTCTGGACCTCGTTGAGGCTGGCCGACTTGATCAGCGCCAGCGGATTTTCCTGCGCATCGATCGTATGGTTCTGGAGCGAAGTGAACACCTCCGAGAAGGCCATCGGCGTCGGCTTGGCACCGAGCGCTTCCCAAACCTTCACGAAGAGCGGCACGTTGGGGACACGCAGCTTGAGGCCGTTAAGATCGTCCGGCGTCTTGATCGGACGATTCGACGTCAGCTCGCGGGCGCCGCGGGCAAAATAGGCGAGGGGCTTAAGCTGCGTTTTCTCCTCGATGTTCTGAGCGATCTTCTGGCCGACAGGACCGTTCACGACCTTGTCGAGATGCTCAAGATCCCGAATGGCATAAGGAACAGCGAGCAGGGCTGCGGAAGGCGCCCAGTTCTGCAGGGATTCGCCGGTGATCGTGAAGTCGACGGTGCCGAGCTGAATACCCTTGATCAGGTCGGTTTCCTTGCCGAGCTGCTCGTTCGGGAAGACCTTGACCTCGATCTCGCCATTGGTGCGCTTCGAGACTTCCTCCGCGAACTTCAAGGCCGCCTTGTGCCAGACATTCTCCTCGTTTCCGAGGTGCCCAAGCTTCAGGGTCGTCTTCGCCTGGGCAAACGCCGGTCCGGCAACTCCGAGGGCTAGAAGAGCACCCACTGCGCCGGCAGCGACCCGGCGCGTGAGCTTTGATGAGTACGACATTGATTTCCTCCTTGGTGAAAGCCGCGCGTTTTCTGCGTCGGTCGGATGCAACTTTTCCTACTCGCCGAACGCGAGCTGAACTTTGATGGTGTCCTGGGGACGGGTCTCGATCAGGTCGAAAGCCGTGCGCGCCTCACGAGCCGCGAAGGTCTGCGTGATCATGGCTGCCGGACTGAGTTTTCCTTCGGCCAGCCATGATACGACCTGTGGTAGGAACTTCCGGTTCAGGCGGGAGCCGACCAGAGTCAGCTCTTTCTTGACGATTTCCTGCTGGCTGATGTTGCAGGGCGCCGGAGAAAAGCCGAGGAGGCCGATCCGCCCCGCCGGGCTCGCGATCCGACAGGCTTCCTCCAGAAGGGCTGGAATTCCGGCGCCATCGATAATCACGGTCGGGCCGAGGCCCTCGTTTTCGTCTTTGACGATCTCCGGAACCGATTGCTCTCGCGAATGGATCGTCACGTCGGCGCCGAAGTTGCGGGCCCACTCGAGGCGAGCTGCGTCGATGTCGGCAATGAGACAGCGGGCTCCGTGGAGCTTGGCGACCTGGAGAACTGTGAGGCCGACGGTGCCGGCGCCGTAGATCAGCACCGTGTCACCGGCACTGATCCCGGTGCGGGAGAGAACGTTTGCGGCGATCGAGAACGGCTCGGCCAAAGCAGCAACCTCGAAGGGCATCGAGTCCGGAACCTTGACGCAATTGATAGCAGGCACGAGGAGCCTGTCCCGGAACCCGCCGTCGCGATGAACACCAAACACTTCGAGATTGCCGCAGACATTGGATCTGCCAACGCGGCAGGCATAGCAGTGGCCGCACGACACGACCGGATCGACAACGACGTGGTTGCCGGGCGCAAGACCTTCGACACCGGCGCCTACGGCCTCGATGATTCCGGCGAACTCATGGCCGATGACACGCGGATAACGCGCAAAGGGGTTTGATCCATGAAGAATGTGAAGATCGGAGCCGCAGATCCCTGCTCTCACGGTGCGCAACAATACTTCGCCGACCTCAGGAGCCCCTGGCGCGGCGACCTCGCGCGCTTCGAGGTGGTTGGGTGACTGAACCGAGATAGCAAGCATAGTTCGTTCCTCGTCGACTAGTCGACAAGTATCGGCGTCAAGCAGGAGTGTCAAGCGGTATGCCTCTCTCGGGCGTCCCTTACCATCCCACTTTGGCTCTGCCTTGGATCACCTGCAGGCGCCGGTTGATATTTACATGGCATCGCACAGAAGGGCTTCGCACATCCAATGGGTTGGGTTGGACGAAACTCTATGGCCAAGCAAGAATCACGGTGCAAAGCCTGAAGGCTCATGAGAGCGATACGAGAGCCTGCTCAAGAAAGACCCGCACCAGGCGGATCCGTGCCGAACCTTTCATCCACAGAAGACCAAGCCGCCTCGGTTCGGTCGGCAGTGGGAGTGGCAGTTTCGCCAATGACAGACCTTCAGGCCAAGGTGGTGACCAGTCGGGGACGAGCGAAACCCCCAGTCCCCGATCAACCATGACGGCGATCGCATCAAGGGTGGAAAGCTCGAAGCGTTCCCGCGGTCGAATTTTGGCTTGGGTGAGATAACTGTCCACCAGGCGTCCTCCCCAGAAGCTACGGCCGTAGCGGATGAAGGGCTCGGTCGCCAGAACCGTGTGGGCGTCCTGACCGCCCATTGATGACGGCACGATCACCAGCAACGGCTCCTCGCGCAGTACGGCCCACCCGCAGGCCTTGGGGAGGGCGAAATAGGGCTGGATGATGATGGCCCCATCGAGCTCACCATTCAGCACTTTGAAGTGAAGCTCGGCCGACTGGCCCGGAACGATGTGAATTTCCAGCCCGGGATAGACCTCCTGCACGGCCGTCAGGATTTTCGGCATCAACCCCGTAATGGCCGTTGGAACTGCGCCGATCCGAAGCTCTCCCGCAGGACTTTCAGTCGTCAGGGCTGATTTGAGGTTGCTGACGTCGCGCAGCAGGTTGCGTCCCAGTTCGGTCAGAGCCCGTCCCGCTTCCGTAGGCGTCACGGTACGCCCCGATCTGACGAGGAGGCGCGTACCAAATTCCTTTTCGAGCGTACGCATGCGCAAGGCCACTGAGGCCGGCGTCAGATTGAGGCGACGGGCAGCCTCGGCAATCGAGCCACCCTCAACGACAATCACGAAGGTCTTGAGGAATTCCGTGTCCATAAGATGGAAAAACTATCTTCTTAAGGTGGAAAAGACCAGCTTTTCCCATCGTGTCCGTGAGCGGTATCTTGCTTAGGTTGGATGGCCTGTTCTGGGGCCAACTCGTAAAGGGGCCTGCCTGAAAGGCCTCAGCCATATGGGAGAGAAATCATGACGCTCGTTCGCCGCCGAACCGCCCTGTTCGCCCTCGCCGCGTTGGCCATGGCGGCAACCGTACCAGCCAGAGCCGAAATCAAGGGCCTTGAGATCATCGCCCCGGCCAATCCAGGCAGCGGCTTCGACCAGACCTCCCGCGCTGTTCGGGATGCCTTGCAGGAGGCCGGCCTCGCTTCCGGCATTCAGGTCCTGAACGTCCCCGGCGCCGGCGGAGCCATCGGGCTCGCCCAGTTCGCAAACGGGCAAAACCGCGGTCCGGGACTTCTCACGATCGGCGTGACTACGGTCGGGTCGATCTTGACGACGAAGCCGCCGGTCACGCTGGAGGACGCCGCGCCTCTCGCCCTGCTGCTACGCGAGTACAGTGTGGTGGTGGTCCCGGCCAATTCCGACATCAAGACGTTGGCGGACCTCACCGCCAAGGTGAAGGCCAATCCCGCGTCAGTCACATGGGCGGTAGGGTCCGCAGGCGGGCTCGACCATGTCATCGCGGGACAGATCACGAAGAAAGTCGCCGGCGACGCCAGCAAGACCAACGCGATCAACTATGCCGGTGGCGGCGAACAGGTTGCGGCCATCCTCGGCGGTCATGTGACCGCCGGTGTCGGCGGCGTGCCGGAGTTCGCATCGCAGATCAAGTCCGGCAAGCTCCGCGCTCTCGCCGTCTCGTCCGGTGAGCGTCTCGCCGGCCTCGACGTCCCGACGCTGAAGGAGCAGGGCGTTGATGTCGTCATCGGAACCTGGCGCGGCCTGATGGCCCGAAAGCAAGCGACCGACGCCGAGAGGAAGGAACTGAGCGCCGCTATCGAGAAGATGGTCGCTACCCCGGTATGGAAGGCCTCCCTCGAGAGGAACGGCTGGATCGGGGCCTATCAGAACGCAGAAGGGTTCGGTGCTTTCCTGAAGGAACAGCAGGCCATGATGAAGACCGCGCTGGGGGAACTCGGCCTCCTGAAATAATGGTGACAGGCTGATCGCAATACTCTGAGGCAGGCAGCCGTGATGGCCCCCACGGTATCCTGCCTCAGATTCGGCAATCGTGATGTCGTCGTCCACTCGATGACGTCGCCCAATCTGGTCTCGGAAAAGTCTCATGCAACGTCTGATGCGCAGCAAGCTCTTCGTGCCCGGCTCACGTCCGGAACTCTTTGCCAAGGCGGCAGCATCCGCTGCCGATGCGCTCTCGTTCGACCTCGAGGATGCGGTGGCGGCAGATCGAAAGGCGGAAGCGAGAGTTGCGGTCGGATCCTTCCTGCGGGGCCGTTCGACGGATGATCGCAAGATCGTGGTGGTCCGTTCGAACAGTCTTTCGAGCGGTCTCTTCGAGGATGACCTCGAGGTGATTGTCGGGTCCGGTCTCGACGTCCTCAACCTGCCAATGGTGGAGAGCGGCGACGAGATCCGGGAGGCTGCCCGTGCACTCGCCCGGTTCGAGACGGTCGCCGGGATCGAGCGCCCCATCGGAATTCTCGCCAACATCGAGACGCCCAAAGGACTCCGGCAGGCGGCCGACATCGCCACGGCCGACTCGCGCGTCATCGGGCTCCAGATCGGCTACGCTGACCTTTTTGAGCCGTGCGGCATCAATCGCTCGGATTCCCAAGCCCTGAGCTATGTCCGACTGGCGGTCCGGCTGGCCGCGGCAGAGGCCAGGGTTCCGGCCTACGACGGCGCCTATGCTGTCGTGGCGAAACCTGAGCGTTACCGCGAGGAATGCGAGGAGGCTCGCAATCTCGGCTTCGCGGGCAAGAGCTGCATCCATCCTACGCAGGTCCCGATCGCGAATGAGTGCTTCATGCCGCGTCCGGCCGAGATCGAGAAGGCCCGCCGCATTCTTGCGGCGGCGGAAGAAGCCGCCGCCAAGGGAGTCGGAGCCTTCGTTGTCGACGGCCAGATGATCGACGAGCCGTTTCTCGTCAGCGCAAGGGCCATCGTCGCCATCGCCGAGCAATTCGATCCGGCCTGAACCGGGGAAAGACGCTGACATGTCGGCCACCAAGCTTCACCAGCGAGACTACCGTCCCGAGATGCGCGGCACCCTGGACGGGGTGCGTATCCTCGATCTCTCTCGCCTCTTCGCGGGCAATGTCTGCACGCAGATGCTGGCCGACTTCGGTGCCGAAGTGATCAAGGTCGAGCCACCGGAGGGTGACACCCTGCGGGCCTGGAAGACCGAGGGCATCAGCACTCATTGGAAGATTTACGCCCGTAACAAGAAGAGTCTCAGCCTCGACCTGAGGAACCCTCGGGCGTCTGAGATCATCAGGGCGCTCGTGCCCTCCGCGCAGATATTCATCGAGAGCTTCCGGCCCGGCGTGCTCGAGAAGATGGGCCTTGGCCCGGATACCTTGCTGGCACTCAATCCGAAGCTCGTGATCATGCGGATCTCCGGGTGGGGCCAGGACGGGCCCTACAGCCAACGCCCCGGGTTCGGGACCGTGGTCGAGGGCATCTCCGGTTTTGCCGCCATCAACGGCTTTGCCGACCGGGAGCCTGTCCTTCCCCCGATGTATCTCGCCGATGGCATTGCCGGCATCTACGGCGCCTCGGCGGCCATGATCGCCCTACGTGACGTTGAGCTGAAGGGCAGGCAGGGGCAGGTCATCGATCTGCCCCTGCTCGATCCGCTTTTCTCCATTCTTGGTCCCCAGTCGGCCAACTTCCGACTGACAGGGAAAGTCAAGCCGCGGACCGGAAGCCGCTCGACGAACTCGGCTCCGCGAAATGCCTATCGATGCAACGACGGGCGGTATGTCAGTCTCTCGGCCTCCATCCAGAAGATGGCCGAACGCCTGTTTCGGTCGATCGGGCGGCCTGACCTTATCGACGATCCCCGGTTCCGGACGAATGCCGATCGGGTCAGGAATGCCGATGCGCTGGATGCCATCATCGGAGCCTTCATCGCCGAACGGACGCAGGCGGAGAATGTCGCCTTCTTCGAGGCGGCGGAAGTCACCATTGGTCCGATCTACGATACCTCGCAGATTCTTGAGGATCCGCACTTCATCGAGCGCGAGGTCATAGCAGACTTTCCCGATCCGGACATGGGCATCCTCCCGATGCACCACGTGGTGCCGCGGCTCGGTGGCACTCCCGGTTCAATAAGGACGCCAGCTCCCAGGCTAGGCGAACACAATCGTTCCCTGCTTGCCGAGATCGGAATCGACGATGCCGGCTATGCAGCCCTGGTCGCATCCGGGGTCGTGCATGGAGAAGCAATCAAGGCGTGACGATCTATCGGTATTCTCTACCCTGCGTCGTCTCAAGCACGGCCTAAGCCGGGGATCAGATCAGAGATTGCACGGCAGTTAGTGCTGCTTGTCTCGGCTGGATTGCGGAAGTTTTATTGAGTTTCGGAAAAAAGCTGACTACATAAGGCTCGTTTCCATCCGAACGTTTTCCATGCAACGGCAACTCGATCTCATCAAACCGCATTGGTCGGCGTGGCGAAGCATTTGCTTTGTCAGGAGGCTCAGTCTGCCGGAGCACGAACAGGAGCAGCGATCCAGTTTCGGATCCGCACCCTCGCCCCAGGCAGCAAGCTTCGCACCAACCGGCACTATGTTCCTGGTGCTCTTCCCCTCATAGCTGGCTTGAACGTTCATCGTCGCCGGCTAACCCGGCGACCTCCTTTCATTCCGCATCTCCATTCGCTCGTGATGCAGGGTCGCCAGGTCCCAATCTCGCTGAGAAAAGGAGAACCCTGCAGTGAACAGGGTATGGACTGAAGAAGAACTCGATATTCTGCGTCGTGACAGGGCTGCGAAAGTTCCGATTCCGGTAACGGCTGCAAAACTCGGGAGGCCGGTGCCTGCAACTTATGCCAGAGCCCGCCAGATCGGCACCCTTGTCCAAACCCATCAACCCTGGGACGAGGCGAGCGTAGCGCGTCTGCGTGAGTTGGTGTCAGCCGATCCGCCTATGACGGACAAGCGCATTGCGGAAGAGCTCAGGAGAACCGTCAACCAGATTCGCTGGAAGTTGCAGGACCTCGGGTTGATCGGTGTCAGGGATCTTTCCAAGCTCGCGAAAAATACGGCCTCCGGCATGACCGGACCCAAATCCGCGAATCCCATGGTACGAAAGCCTGTACTCGATACAAAATCTGCTCCGCAGAAGACGGCTTCCGTCATGCCCGCGGCAGCGCGGGCGACAACTTCTGCGCCCATCGATCCCCATGCAGCTATCGAGCGCGCAGTCAAGCGCCTCGAGACCACCCTGGCCGAGCGCTTGAAGAGCTTAGTCTCGGAGACGGAAGCCGGCATGGTGCGGGCTGCGATGGACGCCATCGCCGAAAAGCGCCGCATCGACCAGAACCTTGCCGATCTCGGCCAGCGGATCGCTGATGCTCAAGCCGAGCGCATTGCGAAAGCGGAGCGGCTGAATGCCGAGGCGAGAATCGCCGAAGTCGGCGTGCCGTCCAAACGCAAGGCTGACGATGTCGCACTTCCAGTCCGCGAAGGAAAGTTGGAGACGCCAAAGCGCGCGGCCGTCAAACCTGCCGCCAGGAAAGCTGTCGTGCCTGCGGCGCAGGGCGTGTCTCAGGCTGCAGCCCCACGTCAGATCAATCCGCCTCCATCGGCTCCGACACCGAAGATTGTCGTGGTGGAGACACCCGTGGCGGCCCGTCCGGAGCCAAGTGCCGACGCAGCCCCTGCCCAAGTGTCTGGCCGGGGCGGCTGGAAATCCGTACGCCGGGATCCGGCGCGCGTCATGGCTCAGGCCAAGGCCAAAGCCAAGCCAACGAACCGTGCGGATGCCGTCGATCTCGCCCAGGCTGCCCAGGCCGCCATCGAGCGTTTCATCGCGGAACGCGGTGTCACGAAGACGGAGACGAATGGCATTCAGGCTCTCGTCTCCCGTCTGCAGGCGCGGGGTTATATCGTCGTGCAGGACGGCGATGGCTGGGTCATCGACCAGCGTCGTCGCATTGACGGCGAATCTGCTCTCATCGCTTTTGCAGAGGCCCGCGGCATCTCCTTGGATGTCGCGGCGTGATGGAGCAGGCGTGTTTTATCCGACACGCGCGTGGAAGAGCATGCGCCCGTTTCTCACGATAGGGGCGGGCCGACGAGTTCAATTCCAAACTGCCGACAGGCGCGGGCAAGGGCTTCAGCCTGCGCGGGTGTGGGCGGGCCGGATGCGTCTGGCAGTCCTTCTCGCTCGGCAGGCCGTCCAAACGCACGGATGAAGTTCTCGAACTCGCCTCGGGTGATCGTAAGCATACGGGCCTCAGCCGACTCGACCCTGTAGGTGTGGGGAATGCCCTTGGGCGCAAGGAGCGTCTCACCCGCTCCGGCCCGGCGTTCCTTGTCGCCCACGCGGTAGCGCACGTCGCCTTCGAGGACGTGGAAGATCTCGTCCTCATCATGGTGGATATGCAAAGGCGGTGAATCGCCTCGTGAAGCCCGATGTTCAAGCACGGAGATGCCGTCCGAACCTTCCCGCGCCGAAAGGCGGATGGTGACGTGCGTGTTCAGAAACCACAGGCTTCGATGATCAGTGGCGGCGCCGTCCATGTCTGTTCTCTTCCTCGCGGCATACGGGAGAGCACAGCCTATCGGCGCTCCAACTGCGAACAAGGGAAATTCGGGGGATCAGGAGACTGCAATTTGGTCAAGTCACCGACGGCTGCAGGATTTCCCCAAGGCTCGCACCTGCGCTTAGGCCATTCGACTTTCGGGTCCTTACCTGGACCTTCAGCCTCTCTGTCTCAGTCCGCAGAGCGTCATTTTTCTCGACGTGCTCCCGGTTGGCGCGGGTCAGCTCCTTATTCTCGCTCCGAAGATCGGCGATTTCGGCTTTTAGCTCGTTCCGCTCGGCAATAAGGTTCTCCTCGTGCTTGGCCTGCGCCCGCAGATTCCGAATTTCTCGCTGCTGGTCAGCTATCCTGCTTTGCAGATTTCGGATTTTCTGCTCGGCTTTCGCGAGCATCCGCTGCACGTCCTTCAACTCTTGCTCAGTCGCGCTGGGCTCCGTGAGCTTTCGCCTTGTTCCTGCACTCATCACAGTCCGGTTAGCCTCTCGTATACGATTGTCGCAAAAAGAACAAACATAGAACGTACTGGAGGTCAAGGAATTGCGCGATGTTGCTGCTTCCCTCTGGCTCCTCCTTAACCGCCCCGGAGCCTGTGCTGGCTCATCCAAGTGGGGAAGAGTGAGCGAGGAGGGCTACCTCATCAGCAAAGCCGTACAGGGAATCAACTTGAAGAGGCTAGGGGCCTCCTGGCAAGCACCATGAACCAGATGTTCCGACCGTCGCAGACCGCTGAGAAACCCGCTCTGGAGACTCTCGCAGGCTCGGTCGAACGTGTCACCTTCCATAATGCGGAGAACGGCTTTGCTGTCCTGAAGGTGCATACACGAGGCAAGCGGGACCTCGTGACAGTGGTCGGCCATACCCCTGCGGTTTCGGCAGGAGAATGGATTACGGCGAGCGGCCTTTGGATCAGCGACCGCACACACGGGCTCCAGTTCAAGGCTGAGGTGCTCAAGACGACCCCTCCGACTGGTGTTGAAGGTATCGAGAAGTATCTCGCCTCGGGGCAGATGCGCGGGATCGGGCCGGCGATGGCAAAGCGGATCGTGGCAGCCTTTGGCGAGAATACCTTCGAGATCATAGAGGTCAGTCCTGATCGCCTGACGGAGGTGCAGGGAATCGGTCCCCTGCGGGCCTCCCGCATCGTGGCAGGTTGGACCGAACAGAAGGCAGTGCGGGAGATCATGATCTTCCTGCACGCACATGGCGTCGGCACGGCGCGCGCGGTGCGCATCTTCAAGACCTATGGCTTTGAAGCCATCCGGATCATGACCGAGGATCCGTATCGTCTCGCGAAGGAGGTGCGCGGAATAGGGTTCAGAACCGCCGATGCCATTGCAGCCAAGCTCGGGATGGAAAAGACGGCTCCGCCACGCATCCGGGCCGGTATCTCGTTTGCGCTGCAGACCGCCACGGACGAGGGACATTGCGCTCTTCCAATCGATGCTCTGACCCGGCTTGCAGAACAGCTGCTTGAGGTCGACAGAGAACTGATCCGGACAGCGATCGTCGAAGAGATTGCCACGGGTGGAATCGTCTCCGATACGATCGGTGCTGAAACCTGTCTTTTCCTGAAGGGGCTTTATCTGGCCGAGCAGGCCATTGCCTCTCGGCTGATTGAGCAGGCGTCAGGTCCACCTCCGTGGCCTGAAATTGACCTTGAGCGTGCCATTCCATGGGTCGAGGCCCGCACGGGTAAGATCCTGGCGGCCTCACAGCGGGAGGCTCTCAGGCTGGTGCTCCGCTCCAAGGTGGCAGTCATGACGGGCGGTCCCGGCGTCGGCAAGACGACTCTCCTCGATACGATCCTGCGTCTCCTGGTCGCCAAGGGTGTCAAGGTGGCGTTGGCAGCCCCTACCGGGCGGGCAGCAAAGCGGATGACGGAGCAGACCGGGCTGGAGGCGAAGACCATCCACCGCCTTCTGGAGATCGCCCCTGAACACGGCGGCTTCTCGCGAAATGAGGAGAACCCGCTCGATTGCGATCTGCTCGTGCTGGACGAGACCTCCATGGTGGATGTTCCGCTCATGAATGCTTTGACCAAGGCCATTCCGGCCCATGCCGGGCTGCTGATGGTGGGAGATGTGGACCAGTTGCCCTCTGTCGGATCAGGGCAGGTCCTTGCCGACATCATCGGCTCCGAGCGCATCCCGGTTGCCCGGCTGACAGAAGTCTTCCGCCAGGCGGCGGAGAGTCGGATCGTGGTGAACGCTCACCGCATCAACAAGGGGCAGGTGCCCGAGCCGCCGAAGGCAGGCGAGGAGAGCGACTTCTACTTCGTCGAAATCGATGACCCCGCAGACGGAGTGCCGAAGATCATCAACATGATCAAGGAGCGGATTCCGCGCCGCTTCGGCCTTGATCCGATGAAGGACATTCAGGTGCTGTGCCCGATGAACCGGGGAGTCCTCGGCGCCCGCAACCTCAATATCCAGCTTCAGGAGGTGCTCAATCCCAATCCTGCGTCCAAGGTGGAACGGTTCGGCTGGCGCTTCTCGCCGGGAGATCGGGTGATGGAAACCCAGAACGACTATGACCGGGAGGTCTTCAACGGCGATCTGGGTATGGTTGCGCGCATCGACGACGAGGAGGGGGTGCTGATCGCATCGTTCGATGGAAGGGAGGTCTCGTATCCCTTCGGCGAACTCGACACGGTCGTGCCTGCGTATGCGACCACGATCCACAAGTCGCAAGGCTCGGAGTATCCCGCCGTCATCATTCCTGTCGTCACGCAGCATTTCACGATGCTGGCGCGCAATCTGCTCTACACAGGCGTCACGCGAGGCAAACGCTTGGTCGTATTGGTCGGCCAGAAGAAGGCTGTGGCAATGGCGGTCAGGGGAGGGCAGATAAAGAGGCGCTGGACGAAACTGCGGGAATGGATAGCCGCGGCCTGACGGGGTTAAAGGCCCAGGAGTCCCCACGCGGCTCTTCCATTAGGCGCCCTCCGAACAGGAACTGGGTTGTAATCGAACTACAAGACTTGCAGGTGGTTATCTCCCAACTGTCCCCGTTCCGTCCTTTTTGTCCTAGAAGGAATGATCCGACGTTAGGAGACGGCGCTATGCCCCGCAATCCAGGGTATGGGGATCGCCTCCTGGCTCCGATTGCTTCCCCATCGGATTTGTGAATGTCCAAGAAACCGAAAGATCTCGTCACCATCAATCACCTGCCTGGGATTCTTCTCGCCAGCGCTGCTGAATGCGAGAGGTGGATCGAGGCTAGGCTTATTCCGGTTGCGGGGCGGGAGACTTATCGAAAGTCGGGGCGCACATACGAAACTCGAATGTTCGATCCGAAGATCATCGCCAAGCTGGCGTCGGAGGTTCCGGCATGGCGGGCCCGGGATGAAGCCACCATGAACGGCAGGCGCGGCAACGCTGCGCAAGCCCGGAGCGATACAGATTACGAAGGCAGGCCGGTGGCCCCTGTCGATGATATCTCTCACCGGCGTCGGCATAGTATCCTGACGCCCGTCCGGAAGAAGACAGGGATTTATATCGTCGAGGATATCCGCAGGCTCGACCGCGACAGCCGTGATATGGAGCGCCAGAAATGGAACTCCGGGCCAAGGTCCGATCGTGCCTTCGTCGGTTATCGAGCCGTCTTCAGCAACACAGTCCAGATCCTGCCGGATGGTGGTCCAATCGAGATTTTGGTCGAGTTCGCTTTCGTCGAACCGCCGGAGGTTGCGGCTGTCGTTCTATCGCCTGCCCGGATTGGGCCAACGGAGATCACGATAGCCGCCGAAGCCCTCGAGGCTCGGTTGGTGGAATTGCGGGATGCGACGCAGGAGGCATGTGAGCAGGAGGTTGCGAGCTGGCGGGACGAACTCGATACCTATCTCGCCGCATATCAGGATGACCAAGAAAGAGAAGCCATCCTTGGAGGCATTCGTTCGGCGCTCGAAAAGCTCGACCGGATCCATGGATCCGACAAGCACGGACCTGCGGGGGCCGGGCGCAGGCTCCGTCAGAAACTCGATGACATCCGTTCCAGAGCCTCCGCCAGGCGGCTCCGGCATATGCGTGAGGCTCAGATTCGGGAGGCATCCGGCTACGAGCGGTACGCCACGATCTTCCCGGTCGCCCGATCCCTGGAGCGCAAGTTCATTTTCCTCGCCGGACCGACCAATTCGGGCAAGACCCACGAGGCTCTCCGATTGGCCGGAAAGGCCCAGACAGCCGAGATTCTCTCGCCCTTGCGGCTTCTTGCGCTTGAGCATTATGAGCGCTTGAGCGAAGGCAAATTCTTGGCCGGTATGATCACCGGTGAAGAGCGCATTCTCCCCGAAGGCGCGACACATGTCGCCCGTACCATCGAGACCCTGGACCTGCATCGGGTCGTCGATGTCTGCGTGATCGATGAAGTGCAAATGCTCAGTGATCCCAATCGAGGATGGGCGTGGACGCAGGCTATTGTTGGGGCTCCGGCCCGTCTCGTCGTCCTGACCGGAGCTCCTGAGGCGATCCCTCTCGTCGAGCATCTCCTGGCCATGACGGGAGAGCCGCTGGATATCAGGATCCTCAAACGCAAGGGACCACTCCGCGTGGAGCGCGCTCCTGTCGAACTCAGCAAACTGTCCAGGGGCGACGCGGTCATCGCCTTCTCGCGTGCGAATGTCCATGAACTGCGCGCCCGGCTCGTCCAGTCAGGGCGCACGGTAGCGACCGTCTATGGTGCTCTCGGTCCGGAAGTCCGCAGAGCCGAGGCTGCACGCTTCCGCAACGGCGAAGCGGAAATCCTTGTGGCCACGGATGCCATTGGAATGGGCCTCAATATCGGTCCACTCCGAAGAGTCGTTTTCTCGACGCTCCGCAAGTTCGATGGTGTCCAGGAAAGACAGCTTACTTCAATGGAGATCAAGCAGATTGCAGGCAGAGCAGGGCGCTTCGGCCATCACGACGAGGGACTTGTCACTGCGCTTCTTGAGGCTGGCTCTTATGGGCGTTCCGAAGCCATCATCTCGAATGCACTGACAGGAGAGGGGGTAAAGCTCCGTGGCAAGGCCTATGTGCGTCCTAATCAGGAGACGGTCATGTCCGCGAGCGAGGTTCTCCAGACCGACCGGCTCGGCCGGATTCTACGTCATTTGAACGACACTCTCGTGGCCGGCCACCCAGACCTTCGCATGGCCGATATGGAGGAGATGATTGAGCTCGCGCTTCTCCTCGACACGGTGGATATGCCGATCCTGGATCGTCTGTCCTATGCAATGGCACCTGTCGAAATTCGCGAGCGGCTGGCCGTCGAACTTCTTCTCGAATGGGCCAGGCAGCATGCTGTGAACGGTTTGGTCCAGCCGCCAAACTTCGGGTTGCACAGTGATCTTCTGAAGCTCGAGGCCAGGGTGAAAATAGCAACGACTTGGCTTTGGCTGGCACAGCGTTATCCGCACATCTTCGAAAATGTCGAAGCCGTGGTCAACTTACGTTCCGATCTGAATTCGAAGATCGAGGAGAAGTTGATTGCGACCTCGATTGCTCGCCGGAAGAAGGCGGATGAAAAGCAACGGCAATACAAAGGCCGAAGGCAAGATA
This sequence comes from Microvirga medicaginis, assembly GCF_052658925.1. NCBI lineage: Bacteria > Pseudomonadati > Pseudomonadota > Alphaproteobacteria > Hyphomicrobiales > Methylobacteriaceae > Microvirga > Microvirga medicaginis. Next base: position 73,576 of record NZ_JBQWEL010000023.1, read on the forward strand.
TGAAGGAAGGCCGACACAAACAGAATCGCTCCAAGGCTGAGGAACGCCGAGATCGCTCTCGGGCCTGAGCGCCTAGGCACTCCGAATTTCGCTCTCCCGGACAGCTCTCTCGGTCATGCCCGATTTGATACGGTACGAAAGCTCTCCTGTCTGATCCGCAGGCATGAGCCGCAGGACTTCGTAAACGCCCGCGGAGTTGATCCAGTTGTCTGAAATCCCCGGCTGCTTCAGCCGGACTGTCTGCTTGACTTTGAACTTGTGAGACATTGGGAACTCTCTTGAATGCGGAAACACAGAGGTGGTTTGCTCGGAGAGCAGTTTCGTTCGCTGCTCGCCCTTGCCTTACCTGACGCGTTTAATGCTGATGATGATGCCCTCAGGCAAGGAGCCTTTCTCCTGCTGAGCGCGTGCGATAAGGTTGACAGCCCGGTTGTCGTTGGCCTTCGCAGGGTTATCGATCCACAGGTAAGCCGTACGGGCGTCGTCATAATTGACCGCGAAGATCACCGATTTTGCAGGCGTGCTTCTTCGAAATGTGCTCATACGCTCCTCGCTATTTCGACTATCACTCAATAAAACTTCACGAAAAAACCGCTCCGTTGGAGGAACGGTTTGATGCCTATGCGCCAGTTCATGGTCAGACAGTCTCGATGTCATGGACGGCAATCGTGCCAGACCGACGATCGCTGAAGGTATTGGACGAAACTTCCTGCCCACATCATCTGCTTGGTCGCAGGACTTCACTTTACCCATGATGAGCAAAGCCTTTCAACGTTCTAGGGTGCATATGCGCACCTCCTCACAACGAAGCGGGGCTACATTGTTCTCGATGTTTGGAGAGAGCGGAGCGCACGCCTGCAAGCGAAAGGCGAAACGGACCATATGTCCGACCAATGTCGATAATTAAGGATAAGCTGGAACAGGTTTGTTTCAAGGTGTTAATCGAATAATTATATTATGCCCGCTGAAATGCCTCAAAATTCAGTAGCATTTCTTATGAATTGCATTAATTGCCGGCGCAAATCTTCAATCACGAAAACTTCGTTCGCCATCAAGCAAATTGCGGCGTATATCTATGAAAGGGGCCAATGTAAGTGCTCCACGAGGAGCCCTCATTGAAATTTGTCACTGTCATAACCGCACTAGGTCTGCTGCTTTTGCCTCAAGTCAGTTACTCTGAAGAGAAGACCAGCGCGGAATCGAGTGCTTCAAGGCCAGTCAGGCTCTCACCCACTGATCAAGCAGCCCAATCCGCTGCCATGGCCAAGGAGGCTCGTGATAAGGCTGAGGCGTTGGAGCGAGCCCGCGAACGTAAAATGAGAGAGATATCAAAGGGCATCTGCAACGGATGTTGACATCAGCCGGGCCCATTCGGATGAGACGGGGCGTTGACAGCAACAGACGTGCAAACCCGAATGAGAGGCATGGGCGATGAATCGCGTCTCCGACGAAAGCATTGCGCTCCATAATATTCGTCACCTTGTCCGAGGAATGGGCAAGGCCCAAGGACAAGGAGCTTCCATCCAGAGCCTCAGGCATTGGTGGACGTTGAGCCTTGGGCAGCGTGGCGAAGACCTTGAGCGCGGCCTGGAGAGCCACATTCTGCTTACGAGCCTGGGTTCAGATAAAGGTAGCATATCCCAGTCAGCCGCATCAGCCAGGTTGCCGAGCCCGTGACCCGCTAAAGCATCGGACCAAAAGTGGGACTTGCACCTTTCTCGCCCGATGCTCCCTTCATAGAGCAGCGCATCGTTCGAGGGGAAAGACCGGGTCCACTTTTCGCTGACGCTGCCATTCCGCTCCGCACGATGAGCTGGCACCTCCAAATGACCTCCTGGAAAGCGCATGAAAGTCGCATTCCGAAGGCTCTCTGGTGGCTCATTTGAGAACCAGAGGATTGACGAATGTTCTATGAAAAAGCCCTCCGAGTTGCGGAGCGAACACTTGTCGACGGAGCGACATTGGCTGAACTGAAGCAAGCATCGAAGGATTTGCGAGCTTTAACACCTGACAGTGTGTTGGCGGATCTGGTGGATGCCAAGATCAAGTCCATTGAGAATCAGCAACGTGGTCCTCGTTCCTAACCCAGAGAGCATGCTCCTTCAGGAAGTTCCAGGTATCAGGCTGGCGACCTGTTTTTCTGAAGAAACGCAGGCATGTGATCAGCATCGATCCCAGCATTGGGAGACATGGCATCGAGTATGTCGTCAAGAACATCCGCCATTTCTTCGATCTGAGCGAAGCTTGCCGTGAGCGTGAGCTTGAAGCCGTCCTGCAGTTCGATGACGATATGGGGATCGCTGCCATCAGATGACGGAGAGACCAGAAACCGGGCCAGCTTCTTCGTTTCAGGCATGAATTTCTCCTTGATGCGTTGTTTATCGGAAAATTGTGAACGAGGTGGCGAGCTGATTTTCATACGCGACGCGGCTGTACACTTCGCCAATGCTCTTGACCTCGTAGCGAGGGGCTTCATCGCCCGAAGGCAGATGCTTGATGATGACGAAGTTTCCGCTCCAAGATGGGCCTATGGAGCGCTTCTCGGTAAAGGTGACGTGTTGGCCACATGGGTAAAGATGCGCCGACATGAGAAGCTCCTTTCCAGACAGCTAATGCCTGACCAAGGTGCCGCCGAAAGGCTCTCACCCGATGAACAGCACAATGAACAGGATGAAAGACAATACGCCAGCCAGAATGGCTGTTGAGAGCCAGGCTCCCTGGTGCCTGCTGGAAAAGGAGAAACGCTAAACATGATGCGTTCCACTCCTTGCGTGCTGCAGCCGTGCAGGGAGAGGGCGCTCAAGGGCAGACTTACGATTGAGGTTGGCGGGCTGCGGGCAAACCAGAGCCTTGAGGAACTGTTCAGGTGCTTGTTGGGCAGCTGGAAGCGGCTGCGGCGTCCGGCAGAGCTCGTGCTCGCCTGCGGTGCGGATCTCATCCCGGTGGACGGAGGCGATCCTGTATTGTGGCTCGGCGGCATCGGTCCTGATGCAGGAGATGATCGTATAGGGAACTTTCCACGTGAATTGGAAGTGCCGTCTCTCGGCAAAAAGCACGATCTCTCCGACCGCGAACCGGTGAGCTTGCATGGCGCATCCCTTCCTTGTTGGGCTCGTGCAGGCCGCAATGCACGAACAAGGAAGCACCTGTGCGGTCGGTGAGAGGCTCTGACTTATGCGGGCGCTCAGAGAAGCACGTGTTGAAGCTGAAGCCACAAAGAAGTCGGCCTGGAAAGAGACTGAGCGTATTTAGAAAAGTCGAACCCTTCGAAGTTAAGAAGGACCGTCGAGATAAGTTCCTGGCCTGCCCACGGATTAGCAGCACTGCCGCGGCGCACGTGAATCCTATGGCGACGCTTGAAAGAGATCATGACGTCTAAGGAACCTTGATCGTCTCCCCTATGAACATCAGCTTGGTGCAAAGAGGCGTGGCAGTTCTATCGCTGCATCATCACCCGTCCTGAGCGATTACGGTGCCTTGGACGGAAAGGTCAACGCTTCCACTTGCCCTCGTACCGGAACTCCGGAGCTGATTTCAGTTGGTCAAGGTCAGCATTCATCATCGCTTGCCACCTGTTCTCACCCTCGATGTACCGGATCGAGATCGATGACGGGTCTACAGCCACGTAACGCTGTCCGCTGCCCAGAACTTCGCCGACGGACAACACGATCCCGCTGATCTGGCCGCCTTCGAAGACCACATCCTCGATCTTGCCCATTCCTTTGCCGCTGGCGTTTTGCACGTCCAGGCCAATCAATCTCGAGCTGAGGATTGAATTATTGCTGATGGTGATGAATTGCGTAGCACTTGATGGAGCTGGAGTGCTCTGGCCATACGCCGCACCTGCGGCACCAAGAGTGGAGAGAAGCAAGATAATTGGCAAGCGCATGAGCCCTGTCCTTAGGCGAAAAGCATATGTCCATTGCTGGCCAAGACGCGGGCCCTTAGGAAGGTGAACCTCTGTTGCCTTCCGAGGAAGAATATTCCTCATTCAGCTGATCGAGGAGAGTCTGGAGGTGCTGGGGGACAGGAGCTTTCAGTATGTCCTGGTAAATGCTCGCAAGTGACTGTCCCAAGATCAAGTTCATCTGAGTTTGCGTGAAATTTAAGCTGCCTGGGACGATTGTCTCGCTAAATCGTTGGAATGGATCGTCCATCGATCTCATGCGGGTCTCTCCATCGTCAGAAGCGGCGCAATCCCGATGACACGGATAACATAAGTTAATGGTTAAACCCGGTGCATCGCCCTTTGTTGCAAAGGGCCTTCTCAATCAAGCCGCGTCAACACCACGCAGTCATGAAAATGCCTTGCAGAGATGCAATTGTTTTCCATGACCAACGCTCCGAGACGGTCGAGCCAACGTCAGGATCTCAAACGGTGGGAAAGTGAGGGAGGTGCACCGCGTTCCGGTCGCCGCTTCCATGATCCAAATCCTGCCCCTCTGCCTAAGGCAGAACCGGCACTTTATTACTTCAACATCAGAACAGAGAGCGGCGTGATCGAGGATCCGGAAGGTAACGTCTGTCCGGACCTCCAATCAGCACGAGAAAAAGCGCTCATTGACGCCTCTGACATCATTCTGAAAGGTGATCGGCTAGGCGAGGATCGTCGGGGCTGGTGTTTCGAGATTATGGACAGGGCCAATCAGCATGTTTCGGCGGTACCGTTCTCCGAAGCCCCGAACCGAAGAAACTGATCCGACCTGAAAGTCTCTCAGAGTGCGGTTGAGGCTTAGGAAAGCGAGCAAGCTATGAGCAAAGACAAGACCGGCATAACTCAGGCTGTTCTGGATGCGATCTGGAAAGCGATGGGGCTGTCACACGGTCACCAACCTCCTGTGTCGAAGGTAAAGCTCGACGGGAGGCGAGGCTATGGAGACAGCGAGATTCCTTCGCCTGTCCAAAACCCGGACAAGAAATGATCCTGAGCGCTGTGCTCCTGAGCCAGCAATGCGTAGAAGCCTCAACAGGGCTAATAAACTGCACAGCTTATCGAAGGACGACGCGGTTCCCTCATGACCTTATCGGCCCGGGTGTTGTCGGTTGGGGCCCCAAAGTTCTGGAGCACCGGACGAGAAAAGTGGATTTGCCTTTTGGGCTCAGTCTGATGCTTCTTCGCTTCAGGAACACATCGTGCGGAAAACAGGTCCACTTTTGCCGGCGCGCCCCTTCGGTTTCGCACGAGGCGCTAGGTGCCATCCCTTTGACCGCCACTTAGACGGTCATGTTCCTTATTCAGCTTGTCGAATTGGCGCGAGAGCTCGGCCTCGGAGCGGCCCAAGGCTTGCGAGCGTGCAATTTCGGCACGTGATGCCTCAATCGCACGGTTGGCCTGTTGAATTGTTTCACCAAGCGCGTCCTGGCCCTGCTCGGGCTTGTTTTCATGGGAAGCAGACTGATCACGCTCATTCATAAGATGTCAGCTTACAGGAAGCACACAGCCAAGCATTAATGTGTGTTAACGATGTGCTTAAGCTGTCAGATTGAATTATATCAACGTTCTGCAGACGGAAATTCGGGGAGGTTTTCCACTACGAGCGAGAGTGCAGCCCGCAGCACCACCTGTCCAGCTTCGTTCCTGACGCTGATGATAAAGGTTTGCGGGTCGCCATCTGGAAGAGCATCCTTCGCCATGTCGGGCAGGGCCTTTCGCGCCTCGCGTTCAGCCGCCGCAATATCCCGCAGTTCAAGCCCTTCATGGTCGGGGATGAAGCGGTCACCGTCGTAGGAATCAAAGAAATAGCGCGGCATGCGGATCAACTAAGGTAACTTCCCAATGTTCCTATGCCTTGCTCAAGGCGCATTCGCCTGTGACAATCAAAGCATCGTCAGCATCCGAGTCTTAGGCGCTGGCGACTGAGAGACAAGAGCTCCCGCCTATTCATTCGGGAGGCCATCTTGGACGCCATCCACCCCCATGCCGCCGCGCTGATCCGAAAGCTGGAGAGCATCGCTCCGCTCACGCTGGAAGAGAAGGCCGCCCTACTGCGTCTGCCGTTGCGGCTGAAAACCGTCCCAGCGGACCAGGATATCGTCTGTGAAGGCGATACCCCCTCCGAGTGCTGCCTGATCGTCGAGGGCTTCGCTTGCCGTTACAATCTCACAGATGAGGGCAAGCGGCAGATCCTGTCGTTCCACATCGGCGGCGACATCCCTGACCTTCAGAGTCTGCATCTGAAGGTGATGGATCACAGCCTGGGCACGCTGGTCCCGTCCAAGCTCGCCTTCATCCAGCATGAGGACCTGCGCAGCTTCGTGCGCAGCCACCCCCGTCTGGGCGACCTGTTCTGGCGCGACACGCTGATCGACGCGGCGGTTTTCCGCCAGTGGATCGTGGGGCTCGGGCGGCGTGAGGCCCGTAGCCGGATCGCACATCTCCTTTGCGAGCTGCTGGTGCGGCTGAGAGCGGTCGAGCTGGTGGAGGATCATGCCTTCAATCTGCCGGTTACGCAGGCAGAGCTGGGCGATGCGCTCGGAATCTCGACCGTGCACGTCAATCGCGTGCTTCAGGAACTCCGGAGCGAGAACCTGATCACCTTGCGTGGGGGCATGCTGCGGGTGCTGGACTGGGAGGGATTGCAGAGGGCAGGGGAGTTCGACCCGACCTACCTGCATCTGGTGAAGAATGAGGCCCTCTAAGCGGCATTGCGGTGGTGGGGACGAACATGTCCTTGTCGCCGTTGTCAGCTTGAAGGAGTCCCAGAATACGACTTGCGTCTCGGGCTCAGCGTTATTGGGAAGAGTGTCTGAGCGGGCACTTGGCGTGCCAAGGCGTAACGCCTGTATCGGCCAATGTCGATGATGTGTATTTTGGGTTGCGCTTAAGGCAAGTACAACTTCAACGTTGTAAAAGAATGTTCCCGAGTAAATACCCGTTAAATTTCAAGGGGCAATGTTTTTCTAATGTACGCCTGAAAATGAAAGCCTCCTGGTGCGACTTTCGAATTTTGCACTACGTCAATTTATTAAAATATTACGGCTTTTATCTTGCAATGATCCGATTGATCATCCATATGAAGCTATCCAACCGACATGTTCGGCCTGCTCTCCTTAGCTCGTGATTGAGCGCCGAGCCCGCTTTCCGTTCCGATCGTTTGTTCTTTCAGTCCGCTTAAGGCGGGCGCTTACACGTCGTTGCCCCACCTTCGACAACCCCAAACACAACAATGCCGTTCCGGTTTTGCGCTGGTGCGGCGACAGGAATCCTATGTCTAATTCAGCTCAAATCCAGTATCCGAAGCACAAGCCTCAGCCGAAGCACGAGCCGCAGCCCTTGAAACAAGCGCCAGAGGCTAAGCCGGTCGATAAATCCCAACCGTCCGGTCTGTCGCGAGAGGAAATCCGTCAGATCGTCCTTGAGATGATCGGCTGACGTTCTGTCTCGTCTTCTCGCATGAAAGAGCGAAGCGGCGCACGATCATCGGTGCGCCACTCGCTAAGCCTGAGCAGGATGCGAGGCTCTATTGCCGGTCCTGCAAGACCTTCGGCTCCGTCGCCGGCGCGCGGACCCCGGCGTTGAGCGCGGTTGCGGGTCGACGCTGCCCGGTAAATCGGGGCTTTGGCTTGGGGGCGGCGATCAGCCCCTCCCGAATGGCCTGCTTGCGGGCCGCTTTGCGGCTGCGCCGCACTGCCTCCGCTTTTTCACGGGTTTTGCGCTCGGAGGGCTTCTCGTAGGCCTTGCGCTGCTTCATCTCGCGGAAGACGCCCTCACGCTGCATCTTCTTCTTGAGCACCCTGAGGGCCTGATCGACATTGTTGTCGCGTACCAATACCTGCAATGCGGTATCCAATCTCATGCTTGGAGCGTGCCGGAGGACTTGCCATAGGCCATGGGCGATGGCAGACCGGCAGGAAAGAGGGCTCAGCCCTCTTGGCGAGGCCGGACCTTAGCACAGTTTCAGTCCATGGCACGGATTTCGTTCTCCAGGTCGAAAGGGACTTTGTCCGCGCTGCGAATCCTGAGAGGGGCAGCCGCACCATCGGTTCGTTCGTGTCCGATTTCCTCATCAGAGAATATAATTGAGCCGGTATCTCTCTTGCCCTTGACGAGTGAGAGCGTTACGCCTCTATGCGAGACAAGAATGACTTCGGAAGGCAGTTTAGATGGGCCGGGGTAACGAGCACCGCAATCGTCAGCGTCAATTTGGCGGGCAATCCGCTGATCAGTGGGGCGATTATGCCCCACCACCATCCTACGAGCGGCCCGCTCGCCCACAAGCCCCGCGTGCATCTTCAGGTCGCGAGGCCGAGGCGCGGGTGAAATGGTTCAATCCTGACAAAGGCTTCGGCTTCGTCGAGCTGACGGACGGCTCGGGCGAGGCTTTCCTGCACATCAGGCAGGTGGAGGCTGCAGGCCATAGCACTCTGCCCTCGGGCACCACGCTGGTGATCCAGGTCGGCCCGGGCCAGAAGGGGCCTCAGGTCAACGAGATCGTCAGTGTCGACACCAGCACGGCTGAGCCCGAATCCGGCCGCCGTGGGCCACGCCCCCCAAGGGCTCCCATGGGAACTCCCGAGGGGCGTCCACGCCAAGGGGGGCTTCAGGCTCTCAGCGCCATCCCGGATACCGTCGGTACGGTGAAGTGGTATAACCAGACGAAGGGCTTCGGCTTCATCGCTGTCGAGGGCGAAAGCAAGGATCTGTTCGTTCACGTCTCTGTTCTGGAGCGCGCCGGTCTCAGCGGATTGGAGCCGGGGCAGGCGGTTCGCGTGGCAATCGTGGAAGGTCGCAAGGGACGTGAGGTCGGGGCGGTCGAACTCGCTTAGGCGGAGCGACGTCTCGTTTCTCAGGCTCAGGGCGCTTGAGTACCATTCGCGTCCGGCGAGAGCGAGGTCAGCCTCTATCCGAGAAGAGTGTCCGATATTGCGGTAGAGCAGACATGTGTGCTGCCCGCGATCGACCAGCTCGACTGAGATGGCAAGGAGCTGGCGCGGAGATCCTTGCCGATCTCTCTGCGATCGAGACATCATTCTGGCGATGACCTCGTCTAGAGCTGTTTCCCTTTGCATGGAATCAGCTCTCTTTGTTGCTGGGCCGCATTTTTGACGGTGAACCGGATCCACTTCGCCGAAAAATCCTCTGGCCAACAAATCCGCACTCAGACAGCGAGGCAAGAAGGTCAATAGCAGTGATCCAGCCTGCGCGACAGCGCCTCATCTCCTCATGGACCAATCCCCCACGGTCAGAATGGCGTAAGATGGTCTACTCGGCGGTCGTCATTCCGCCAGGAGGCGGAGCCGCCGTGATACGGAGGTCTCCATGTTGTTCGTCATCATCGGTAAGGCGAAGGCCGGGAGCCGCGGCAAGGAACGGATCGCCCGCCGTGTGAGCTGGGAGTACCCTGCCGGCATGCGGATGGTTGCAGAATATTGGCCTATGAGTACTGAGGCAGCGGTCATTGCTGTCGCCGAAGCAGATAACCCCGCCTCGATCATGAGAGCCATCGTGGATTGGGATGACGTCTTCGACTTGACCGTCATGCCTGCAATGATGGCTGAGCAGGGCCTCGAGTTGGCGAAGCAGATGCAGGCAAGCTCGTCCGCCTGAGGCTCTCGCGACGGAATGCTGCAAACACTGTGCCGGTGCGTGTCCGTGAGCGGACACGCATACCTCATGGCCGCGGACCGAGCGCTATTAATTTGAGGGCTCCATTTACAGCCTTCCACGAAGTTCTCTTGAAGGCCGTCGCGATTCCAGCCTGAGGGAACGGGGAGCCCGGAGCGTCTTTGTGATGGCACGGGGCAGACACTGCGTCCCAGCCGGTTTGGCGGGGA